>CAZLRI010000183.1:0-5394 GCA_964561745.1 uncultured Pseudobdellovibrionaceae bacterium
GCCCTTGACAACCTTTCTGTGTGAAACTACCTCCCATTGCTACAATCGGTCATTTCGTGATAATGACGGGACATTGAGTGATGTTATCGCGCAAATGGCATTGTGTTAATTAAATCCCAGTCAAGATAGACCTTTTTACAACAAATGCTTATCAAGCAACTCTTTGTTATTCAGAATAGCCTCAATTGAATCCACAAATACTATCTTACCCTTATCCATTAGCGCGGCTGTTGTGCAGGTATGTTTTGCCAGCTCCAGATCATGTGTGGCAATGATCATTGTTCTGGAACCTTTTTTAATAAACTCTATTAGCTCGCGTTTGTGTCTTGGATCAAGGTTTGCTGTTGGCTCGTCAAATATAAGAATCTTGGGTTCGCATGCAATCACAGTTGCAATAGATGCCCTTCGTCTTTCGCCAACACTTAAATGATGAGGCGCTCTTTGTGATAGGTGAGAGGTGTCAGTATTTATAAGAGCTTGCTTTACAACTTGGTCGAACTTGTTTTTTTGCCAGTCAAAGTGCAAAGGCCCAAAAGCCACGTCATCATATACAGTGGGGCAGAATAGCTGATTGTTTGGATCCTGAAAGACCAGCCCCACAGTTTTGCGGATCTTTTTTATATTTGAATTGCAGAGCTCATCTTCAAATATTGCGATCTTTCCATCCCCGCGCAAGATGCCGTTCAAATGAAGGAGTAGGGTGGATTTACCAGCTCCATTAGGTCCTATTAAAGCAAGTTTTTCCCCTGAGTTGACTGTTAGATTTACATTATCAAGAATATTTTTTGCATTAGCATAACTAAAGCTTAAGTTTTGAATTTTTATTGCTAGCATTTGAACTCCAACCAAATAATGAGTCTTATTATAATAATTATGCCTATTGAAACAGATGTTTGTATCACCCATGTTTTAGCAGAGGGCTGTGTGCTTGTATGAATCTCTCCGTCAAATCCGCGTGCCAGCATAGCATTATATATTCTATCAGCGCGTTCAGATGATCTTAAAAAAAGAGTTCCTATTTGCCAGCCAGTAGTTTTCCATGCAAGTTTTATTTTTCTGCAAAAGGTTCTGCTTTTGATTGCTATTTGAAGAGACTCTCGTTCGTCGCTTAAGATAAATATAAAACGATATAAGAAAGCCAGTATAGCTATAAACACAGAAGGGACTTTGATTTTATGCAATGCTTTAAGAAGCTCTGGAAATGCTGTTGTTGATGTTAATACTATTAAGATGATAGCAGCAGCGCTGGTTTTCATAATAAGAGTTGTAAATCTTTCTGATAAAATATCTCCGATAATGCCGATCCCTGCGATGATAATAAATGGAAGTATAACTATCAGACGTTTTATAAGATACAACCATGGCAGGTTTGAAACAGCAAATAAAGATATGCAAAGAATAAAGTAGGGTATAGAAGCTTTAATATTATTGAGAGGTAAAGTTACGATGGCTATAAGAAGGGCAAAGCTTGTGTACAATTTTGTTGTAGCTGGTATTTTTTGAAATAAGCCTGAAGTATTTGCAAATCTGTCAAAATAAGTATGATGCATAAAAAGGGGACGTTACCCCCCTTGATAACGTATTAATATTATTAAAGAAAAAAAGGCATTTTAAAATTTTCAATTTAGTTTGTTGTTATTCAAAAAAATAAAAATGGCTTTTATTGTTAAGTGATTTCATGATGTTAACAAGGGGGGTAACGTCCCCTTAACAGCTTTCCTAAGAGCCAGACAAAAATAAATGTAAAAATAATTCCTACAAGACCTGCTATACATGAAGAAGCAAAACCGGTCATGCCCGGTATTTCATAATCGCATAAAACTTTGAAAAAAGAATCTTGTGCTGAACCAGCGAATTGGAGTGCTTCAGCTACTTTTTCCAGCCCGTCAGGATAGCTGCTTGCAAAAAGAGATGCTAGTATAAGTGTTATTAGTGAGAACGTTCCTAAGTAGATATAGATTTTTTTCATAATTATTTTTATTTTTCTATTAATTCCCTTCCACTTGTGTGGAGGAAAAATTTTTAAATTCACTTCTTCTGACAAATTCAACGACAATAATGGAAATTATCCCTTCACCCATTCCGATAATCGCATGTATTCCGATCATTGCAGGGAATAAAACATTGGCTGGTGCAGTGCCAGATAGAAAAAGTTCAGATGCACATGCAAATGACGCGCTAACAACAGATGCCCAACTAGCAACAAAAATAGCAATTTTATCATTTGTTTTTCTTAGGGCTATATATACAAAATATCCTGAGTAAACTCCGATAAGAGCCATGTTTGTAATGTTTGCGCCAAGTGCCAAAAGCCCGCCATCCTGAAATATAAGACATTGTATTATCAAAACACATGTTAGAATAATGCTTGCTGCAAAAGGTCCTAAAAGAACAGCAGCTATAAGAGCTCCCAAAAGATGTCCTGATGTTCCTCCACCTATGGGAAAGTTAAACATCTGTGCTGCAAATATAAATGCGGCAAGTACAGCCATTTGCGGAATTAATCTATCAGCCATTTTTTTCTTAAGTTTTTTTATGGCTAAACTTATGCCTGAAACAGCAGTTGCTGCTGTTGCTATTGTTACAGGAAATGAAAGAAAGCCATCTGGTAAATGCATTATAACGCTCCTTGTTTATGTCCCAACTTTTTCACAGGTTTTTTTATCAGAATTGAAATTAAATATGTAATGCCTGCTACCATTATTATTATTGAACCAGTTGGCATATTCATATCAAAACTTATTTTCAATCCAAGAGAAGTAAAGAATCCAGATAAAATTATAGCCCATGCCATCATGCCTAACAATGATTGAGTTAATCTACCTGCGATAGCTGCTGGTATTGCAAGTAATGCTATGACCATTACGATTCCTACAACAATTGTTAATAAAACTACTGTTAAAGCAGTGAGAAGAAGGAGCAGTAGCTGGTAAAGCTCGACATTTATATTTTTTACTCTTGCGAATTCCTCGTCAAAGCAAATGGCAAGCAGGGGTTTGTATGTGATAAAGCATAATACTATTATTAAAGCGTCGAGGATTGCTATTATGTAAATATCAGTTTGTGTTACCATTAAGATATTTCCAAACAGATAGTTCATCAGATCTTCGCTATATCCGGGTGTTTGAGATATAAACAAGATGCCAGCAGCCATTCCAATTGCCCAGATTGCGCTAATAACAGTATCTTCTCTTTGTTTTGCCCTTAAGCTTACCATTCCGATAATGAGAGCTGCGATTAATGCGGCGATTACAGCTCCTAAGGTTGGTGTGCACCAATCTATATTATAATTTACCTGTAAAAAACGTGCAGCCCCCATTCCTCCTAATGTTGAATGCGCAATGCCTCCGGCTATGTATGTTATTCTTCTTACAACAATATATGAACCGATTATGCCGCATGATATGCTGCAAAGAAGCCCTGCAATAAGGGCGTATTTCATAAACTGGAACTGAAGAATTGAATCAATAAAACCATTCATATTAAAAAAACTCCTACTATTTTTTATTTATATGATGTTGTACAAAACAAACATCTTCGCCATACAACTCTTTGATGGTGCTTCCATTGATTGTGCTTGCCGGATGTTCTACAGCAATTCTGTTAATGCAGATAATTCGTTTTACAAATCTGGATACAAAACCAATGTCATGTGAGACTACTACTATTGTCAGTTTTTCTATCAGCTCCTGCAATAGGGTGTAAAATTTTTCTCCAATAATATTATCAAGATTGGATGTCGGTTCATCCAGAAGCAGGATTTTCGGCTCTCCTATAAGTGCTCTTGCAATAAGAGCTCTTTGTTTTTGACCTCCGGAAAGATCAGAAAAACGTTTCTTTTCCTTTTCTTCAAGCCCAACTTGATTGAGAACATATTTTGCATTATCTATATCGTGCTTTGTCTTAAATGGATAAGGTCTTGATATATTAACTTTTCCCATAAGCACTACATCCAAAAGGCTTGCAGGAAAATAAGGATCAAATTTTATATATTGAGGCATATAACCAATATGGGTTCTTGTCTTTGATGGAGGCTTGCCTAATACATGGATTGATCCTGAATCTGGTTTTAATAAGCCCAAAAATAATTTAAGAAGAGTTGTCTTGCCGCCGCCATTTGGCCCAATGATGCTTACAAAATCTTTGTCTGGAATTGATAAAGTTATATTTTCAAGTATAGGTACGCTCCCATACATGAATGACATATCTTTCACAGCAATAACCGGTTGAATGGATGTGTTTGTCATTGGAAAATTATTTTAACGAATCTTTAATCTGTTGTGCAATAAATTTTAGATTTTGTATATAATCTTCAGATAATGGATCAATAACCTGAAGTTTAGCATTTAACGAGTTTGCTATCATCTTTGCTTGTTGCCCATAAAACAGGGGGTCCACAAAAATTGTGTTTACATGGTTTTTCTTAAGGTCATCAATAACAGCAATAAGATCTTTGGCTGCTGGTGCTTTCCCCTCGTGTTGAATCGCTATCTGATTTAGACCATAAGCATCAGTAAAATATCCAAATGCAGGGTGATAAACATAGATTGCTCTTCCATTAAACTGAGAAAGCTGTTCCTGAATATTGTTGTTTGTTTCATTTAACATATTAAGAAAATTTTCAAGATTAGTTTTATAAAATGACGCGTTTTCAGGGTCTATTTCAATCAGGGCATCAGCTATCTTTGTTGCCTGTATTTTAACAAACAATGGGTTTAGCCAGATATGAGGATCTGCATTTCCCTTGCTAATTTCATTAGAAGCTTCGTGCTTTTCATTGGCATGTTTGTCATTAGCTAAATAGCGTAAAGGAATTCCATCCCCTATATTAACAATTTTAAGTTGCGCGTTTCCAGCTGCTATTTTTTTCAACAACTGCTTTTCAAATGGAAGCCCAATTTTGAAAAATATCTTGGACTCAGAGAGATTGGCTATATCTTTTGGAGTTGGATCAAAGCTATGCGGAGACGCGCCTTTTTTGATTAAAGTATAAACTTCTACTTTGTCTCCTCCGATCTGTTTAACAAAAAAGGATTCCGGAGGGATGCTGACGGTGATCGTTATTCTTGTTTCCTGAGCTAATATAATGCGCGAGCTGCAGATTGCCAACATACAAACAGCTAATAGTAAAATAATATTGCGAATTTTTTTCATAATTAAACTTCACAGACCTGTTGGGCTATCTATGAAAACAGTTTTTAGTTTGAACTCTTTTTTTATTAAAAGCATCAAAGCTTTAAGCCCGGCAGTTTCTGTTGCATAATGACCTGCAAATATAAGATTTTGTTTTAGATCTTCTGCTTCATGATAAATCTGGTGCGATGTTTCGCCGGTGATTAAACAATCAATGTTTTTTCTTGAAGCTTCGGCAAGCGAGAACGAGCCTCCTCCGCT
>CAZLRI010000184.1:0-5375 GCA_964561745.1 uncultured Pseudobdellovibrionaceae bacterium
TCACAGTTAAACCATCTCATCACAGCCAAGCTGCAAGAGAAGCTGCAACAGAACCTGCTGCTTCGTAAGCAATATTCAACTTACAAATAAAAACAGGATGGTTTCAAACCATCCTGTTTTTTTATGTCCCCTTCTTAACCTAAATTAATATTGCATAAGGGGTGTTCTATTATGAGGCATCTCAGAGGCTGGCTTATCTATGGATATGATACCAAGTCAGCCGAGAGCGGAGCAGCATTTTTTGGCCAAATGCGTACTCATAACAGAACACCCCTGAAAGCAATGCTAATGCTAACTTAAATGAAATATCTTTTCTACTTTTCCCCTTTTGGCACAATTCTCATATCGTAAAATGATTTGACTAAAAAGATAAGTGCGATTGCATAAAAAACAGCAGCCAGAATGTGATTCAGCATCGGGCTCAATTCAATTGCCATTTCAATAGACAGAAGCCCAAATAGAGTTGTAAATTTGATCGTTGGATTAAGCGCAACAGAAGATGTGTCCTTGAAAGGATCTCCCACTGTATCTCCAACAACCATAGCATCGTGCAAAGGAGTTCCTTTTTCTTTATATCCAACTTCTACCAGTTTCTTTGCATTATCCCATGCACCACCGGCATTTGCCATAAAGATCGCCTGAAACAAACCAAACACTGCGATTGAAATCAGATAGCCGATGAAAAAATAAAAATTTAAACATGAGAAAGCCAAGGTGCTGAAAAAAATTGTTAGAAACAGATTAATCATCCCTTTTTGTGCAGACTTTGTGCAGATCTCCACAACTTTTTTACTGTCTGAAATAGAAGCTCTTTCCACTCCTTCAAGCTTGATGTTCTTCTTGATAAACTCAACTGCCTTATAAGCACCTGACGCCACTGCATGTATTGATGCGCCTGTAAACCAATAAATCATAGCACCACCAGCCATCAAACCTAATAAAAACGGTGGGTAAAGAATAGAAAGTTTATCGATATTTGATGTTAAACCATGGGTTAAAATCATGATAATAGAAAAATCATAGTTGTTGCACCAACAACTGCAGTTCCGATCAAAACCGGTTTTGAAGTAGCCTTAAAAGTATTTCCAGCCCCGTCATTAGCTTCAAGATAATCTTTGGCATGTTCAAAATCCGGAGAGAATCCAAAATCTCTTTGAATCTCCTGTTTAATATTTGGAATATTTTCAATTAAAGACAGCTCATAAATCGACTGGGCATTGTCTGCAACCGGTCCATAGGAATCAACCGCAATTGTAACAGGCCCCATTCCTAAAAATCCAAACGCAACCAGCCCAAAGGCAAATACTGCCGGAGCAACCATAAGTGCACTTAACCCCTGAGCACTAACACCATAGGCTATGCCCATTAAAATCATAATTACAACACCCATCCAATAAGCGCTGAAGTTTCCGGTTGTAAAACCCGCAAGAATATTAAGAGATGCACCACCCTCTTTTGAGGAGTTAACAATATTCTGCACATAAGCAGATTTTGTTGATGTAAAGGTTTTAACAACTTCAGGAATAACTGCACCAGCAATAGTTCCGCAGGTAATAATAGAAGCCAGCTTCCACCATAGGGTTCCATCTCCAAGAGTAGGTATGAGAAGATATGAAGCCAGATACGTCAAACCAACAGAGATGAACGATGTGAGCCACACTAAAGTTGATAAAGGAGTTTCAAAATTCATTTCTGTTACGTTACTATACCTTGCTTTAGCAATTAAACCATTGATCCAATATGAAACACTGCTTGCAATAATCATGACTAAACGCATAACAAAGATCCAAACCAAAAGCTGAACCTGTAGCGTCATATCACTAACCGCCAAGATGATAAAAGTTATTAAAGCAACCCCTGTGACACCATAAGTTTCAAATCCATCAGCTGTAGGTCCAACCGAGTCACCTGCATTATCACCAGTACAATCAGCGATAACTCCCGGATTACGGGCATCATCTTCTTTAATTTTAAAGACGATCTTCATTAAATCTGAACCAATATCAGCAATTTTAGTAAAGATACCACCGGCGATTCTTAGAACCGATGCACCCAATGATTCGCCGATTGCAAAACCAACAAAACACGGACCTGCATATTGAGGATTTATGAAGAGAAGAATGCTGAGCATCACAAATAACTCAATGCTGATCAAAAGCATTCCAATGCTCATACCTGCTTTTAAGGGAATATCATAAACAAGATAGGGTTTCCCACGCAAACTTGCAAAAGCTGATCTGAAATTTGCCATTGTATTGATTCTCATTCCAAACCATGCAACTGAGTAACTTCCAATAATACCCACGAGGCTGCAAACAATAATTATAACAACTTTATTCACTTCAAACTGCTTTAACCATCCAAAATATGCCACAATAATAATACCAACAAGCGCCTCAAGAATGAGAATGAATTTTCCTTGCGTGATTAAATATGTCTTACAGGTTTCATAGATAAGCTCTGAGATCTCTTTCATGGCACGATGCACAGGAAGATTCTTAATCTGCATAAACTGAACAAAACCAAATATAAAACCAAACAGACAGATAGACATGCCATATAAAAGAAGTGTCCTTCCATCAATGTTGAGAAAATTAACTGAGCTTAAATCCGGAATGATTAGGTTTGCTTCAGATGCCAAGACTTGAGAAGATACTGCAATAGAAACTGCAACTCCTGCACACACAACTAATAAAAACTTTACCAACTTGTTCATGATTTAACTCTCCTCTTTTGGGAGAGGGTGGAATATGTCATTCCTGCCCCCGATTAAAGCACTCGAGGATAAACTCCAACAGGAATCCAAAACATATTAAAATCACTGGATTCCCGCCTACGCGGGAATGACAAAAATCGCATATTCCACGCCCCCTCTTTTGTATTAAAAAATATTTGGAGATTTGATACGGAATATTGAGGAAATTATCAATAGAAAACAAAAAACAAACAACTTTAGAAAAAATTCAACCTATACAAACCCTAATTATATTCATACGCGCCAATCGACCAACCCAAGCCAGCACCATTTCCTGTTCTAGGTATTCCTATTATATCATTAGTCAATTTCCAGCTCTCATCTGAAAAATGTTTATCCTTTGCCATTGTGTCAAATGTCACACTATCTAAAGAACATCCTTCCCTTGTTGTATCAAACCTGTAATTTTCATCTAAGCAACCTGAAATGTCCTCTGAGATATTTCCAGTAGCTGTGCCCTCGCCTTTATTAGTATTTAAGTATGCCTCCATCTCTGCTATAGTCTCAAAAGTGCCTCTGTCATCTGAAAACCCATCTATAAGATACAAAGCTGTTGGAGCATTAAAAATATTATTATTATGCAGAATCTTTGGAAATCTATCTAACGCGCTTCCATACTGCAATATTCCAATCCTTATAGCACTTTCCCCTTGTGTAAATATTATATTGTTTTCAATTATAGGATCATGGGCATCATTAACCCCATAGGAGGCTATTACAATAGCAACACCACCGCTACCTGCAATTATATTATTAGCAATAACAAAATGAATATCAGGTGCAAGACTAGCAAATCCATTTATAGAGACTCCTCTAGTTATAACATTATTTACAATAATCAGAGAAGAGTTTACTGCATGGATACTCCCTTCAATTATATTATTAGTAATGGTTATAGCAGATGCCCATGAATCAATTGCTGTAATGCGACTCCCGGCTACTATATTAAACCCATCAATTACTATATTTAAATCTCTTTCTGCTTCAACACGAATAGCCCAAGCTAAAACATCTGCTGCTGCTATTGTGCTCTTATGCTCCAGTGGATTACGAATATTCCAATCTGAATTTGAAAAACCTCCATATATAGAGACATTGGCTCCAACATAGATTTGTTCAGAAATTGGATATCTACCTTCTGCAACACATACACGAGCATATCTATGTTCCACCCATGGACCAATGTGACCAGCCCATGTTGTGGTATTACCCCATGCTAATGATCTCGCATCTTTAATAGATCCCATTGGATTATCCATTGTACCATCACCAGAAGCTCCCTCACGAACAAAAACTGTCTGCACAGCATATGTAAGATCAATTTGATCTGCTGCAACACCCCTCTGGCTGCTTATGTTGATAGTATAACTTTTTATTGAAGGAGACCAGTATCCATCTCGTACCGGCATTATCCGTAATAAACGTGAGCTGCAAAATGTGCTAAAATCATCTGAAGAAGCAACTACATTTAATGTGCTGCAGTCAATATACTCAGTGAAATTAATTTCTATAACACCATCACTTGCAAGAGTTGACCTATTTGGAGGCGTTATGCTGAATATCTCTGGCTTTGGTGGAGAATAAGCACCGCCACCAGTATCACCACCTTCATGATCAGGACCATCCTCTCTATCAGCCTCTGTTTTATCAGAATCATTTTCAACAATATGTTGAGGATCAATAGCAATTATTCTAGACAAAGCTCCTTCTCCTTGAACATTACTAATTGCCCTAACAGCTAAACAGTACAACCCTTCTCTATAATTATTATCCAATTCAGCATAATTGGAATTCGATATTTTTAATAATGCGCTTTCCTGACCAACAATATCACTTACTTCATTGCCATATACTTTATAATAATCTGATCCATTAACAGCATCCCATTCTAAACGTAAAATATTATGTTCACTGTCATACGAATATCTAACATTTTCAGGTGCAGCCAGTGTTCCATTGACATCATTTGTGTTTGGATATTCAGAATCATTATGAGATAAGCCCCCACCACCAGAACATCCAACAAAAGTCAAAATAACTAGTGCAAAAATAAGTCTTAGAAAAAAATTTTGTTTAATGGAATAATTTATTTTCATAAACCACCTCACTTTATTCAAATGATAATTGATATGGAATAGTATTGTTTCCTGATCCACCAAAATTCTCTCCCCACGTCCATATTGTATCATCATTTTTTACCATAACACCATAATAGTATCCAGCATCAATAAGTTTAATATCTGTAAAAGGCTCTGGAGCAATATCCGGCAACGTTCCATACATCTCCTCTGCCCCTTCAATACCCAGCATATCATAACTGTTATTTCCCCAACACCAAACATCTCCTTCATTATTTACAACAAAGTTAAAATAATAACCAACTGCCACCTTTGTAATATCAGACAAGGTCTCAATCTGCTGTGGAATACGCGTATCTCCATCTTCATATCCATCAATTCCAAAAGAATATGAAAAACTACTTCCCCACACCCATACAGTGCCATCATTTTTCAATGCAAGTGTATGACCAAATTTTGCATCAATCAAAATTACATCTGTGAAATCTGGAATCTCGGTTGGCACAGATGGAGCGCCTTCTCCATTATGAGAAGTTCCCCAA
>CAZLRI010000185.1:0-5357 GCA_964561745.1 uncultured Pseudobdellovibrionaceae bacterium
CACCTACAAATCCCCATTGCTGCCAGCTAATGAGACCTAATAACGGGCTATCTTGTGGAATATATCTGGAAACAACTCGATTGGCACCGGTTATGCCAGCAAAATTACGTGTAATATCAGCATTTTCCGATGAATTTCTCGAAAATGCATGAAGTCCTAAAAAGTTGTTTATGTGAGTGTTAACAAGCCCCATCTATTTCGCTCCGTCTGACACTTTTTTAACCCCTCTTTTCCAAATAGGGGGAACTCCCATTATTATTATCGGCAATTTTTGAGAAAAGTTGCTCACAAAATAGGGGACGTTACCCCCATCGCTAACATATTAATATTATTGGTAAATAAAAGGTGTTTTTAAATTTTTAACTGGTTTTGCTTTCGCTGGCAAGCAGGCAGAATGTTCTTGCGCAAACGGATATGTTTTGGAGTTACCTCTACCTGCTCGTCGTCACGAATAAACTCCATGGCCCACTCCAATGTTATCGGCAAGATCGGCGAAAGAATGGTGTTTTCATCATGATTAACTGAACGCATCGTCTCCACAAGAATAACCATCTGAAATTCACCACGCCCCTTAACGATAAAGACGTGGGCATTTTCACCCTGTTCTATACGCAGAGCAACATTAAGACGACACTCCTTCTCCAACCGATCCAGAATCATGCGCGACTGAACATACTGACCATCACGCCCAGAGAACGGCGATGTGTTGCACATAAATCTCATTGCAACTGTTGGTTCATCAACCGTGATGCGAGGCAAAGCTTTTGGAGAATCTGCGGTGCAAATCGTGTCGCCGATATCAACATGATCAATTCCCGAGAGAATAACAATATCGCCTGGCACAACCACATCAACCTCACACACCTTAATTCCCGCAAACCCTTGCAAACCAGTCACCTTGAGTGGTCTAGGCTCTTTGTCTTTTCCCACACATACCAGCGAATCGTTCTTCAAAGCAGTACCGTTGAAAATGCGACCGATCGCAAGCCGACCCATATAGTCGCAATAGGAAAGGTTGGTCACGAGCATCTGAAACGGTTCGTTAGGGTCGTAGCTCGGCGGCGGCACTTCTGAAATAATAGCATCAAAAAGTAGCGTTAAATCTGCTCCATCATCTGTAAGCTTCTCCTTCACAATACCATCGCGAGTAATCGCATAGAGAACTAGAAAGTCGATCTGTTCGTCGTTTGCATCAAGGTCAATAAAGAGGCTATAGACCTCATCCAAAACTTCTTGCGGGCGCGCATCTTTGCGGTCAATTTTATTGATCACCACAATGATCTTGAGATTCATATCAAGCGCCTTCTTAAGCACAAAACGCGTCTGCGGCAATGGACCTTCGGAAGCATCCACGAGCAAAATAGCACCATCTACCATCTTGAGACCACGCTCCACCTCACCACCAAAATCCGCATGTCCCGGAGTATCGATAATATTGATTTTGATTCCCTTCCAAGTAATGGAACAGTTCTTCGAAGCAATCGTTATTCCACGTTCACGTTCAAGATCCATGCTGTCCATCACGCGCTCATCCACGTCCTGATTATCACGAAAGGTGCCACTCTGCCGAAGCATAAAATCCACGAGCGTTGTTTTGCCATGGTCAACGTGTGCTATAATAGCAATATTTCTAAGCGTCTCTGTTTTGGCGGTCCTGTGCATAACAATTCCTTTAAATGTAAAAAATCGCCCTGCTCGTTCTGGACAGGGCGTTCGCGTTAATCAACCGATACGATCTGTATGATAAAATAGCATCCACTCCCTATATCAATGCAGAGTGAAAAGCTATGTAATAATTGATCGCCAATCAAATTATCCTATGAAAAACTTTGTCTATGGAAGCTTGATAAAATGTGATATGGATATTCCATGAAAGAGTTCCATCTCGAGGGCAATGAGTACATCGAGCTAAAGAACCTCCTAAAACTCGTGGGTTTCTTCAATAGCGGAGGTGAAGCCATGGTTTCTATTGCAGAGGGCAAAATCATGGTAAACGGCAATGTAGAGTTGCGCAAGCGCTGCAAAATTCACTCAGGTCAAATCGTGGAATTCAAAGGCAATAAGATTCTCGTGAAGTAGAATCGCGTCTTTTTTAATCCTGTTTTTGCCGATATAGCATTTCAGCTTCTCATTCATATCAGACAAAATTAAACACAAAAACTCTTCCTGCTTAATATGGATGAAAATTAAATTGTCAAAACAATGGTAGCCGCAGGCTTTAGCCTGCGTAAATTACGAACCCTTTAGCCTTTGCCAAAGAACAGATGCGGAAAAGAGTGCAACTATATCTAAGTAAAAAACTTTTATATTGCTTTTATGATCTATATTAAATACTTAGCTTCCTAAATCTTACTAAACAAGAGGTGTTATATGGCATGGCTATTATTGTTTGGCGCAGGCATTTTAGAGGTCGCGTGGCCAATTGGTTTTAAATATTCTGACGGATTTTCAAAAATCTTACCCACAATTCCTACAATGCTCGCTCTATTGCTTAGTTTTTTCTTAATGTCATTGGCTGCCAAAACCCTGCCAATAGGCACTGTCTATGCAATATGGACTGGCATTGGCGTTTTGGGAACAGCCATCTGCGGCATTTTATTATTTGAGGAATCATATAATATTTTCCGTCTGGCATGTATTTTTTTGATTTTCGTAGGCATCGCCGGTCTAAAGCTTACAACAAAGTAGTTTTTTACCTGCATTTATCTAAAACTTTAAATCAAAAATATGGCTATATTATTAAGTTGCACACAATTAAAAAAAGCTTTTGCTGCCCGGTCACTCTTTGACAACATTAGCTTTGCAATTGAAAGCAACGAGAGGATAGGTCTTATCGGCCCAAACGGAGCAGGTAAGTCTACCCTGCTTAAAATTATTGCAGGGATAGAAACTCCGGATAAAGGGGAACTCTCTCTGCAACGCGGGTTAAAGGTTGGAATGCTTGAGCAGATTCCCAAATTTGAACCTGATGCCACAGTAGAAAGTGCTATCACATCAGGCATTTCAGATGCCCATGACTGGGCAAACATATCTCGCGTACAGGAATATATGTCGCGCCTGTCTTTGAATAAGAGAAATGGAATAAGCGAAAACACACCTGTGGCTCAGCTTTCCGGAGGGTGGCAAAAGCGCGTTGCACTGGCACGTCTGCTTGTTGGGGATCATGATCTACTACTTTTAGATGAACCGACAAATCATCTGGATGTTGAAAGCATCCTGTGGCTGGAAGAATTTTTAGCAAATAAAGCTCTTGCAACCGTAGTTGTTACCCATGACCGCCTTTTCCTGCAGCGTGTTTCAAACCGTATTATGGAATTGGACCGCAGAAATCCAGATGGTATTCTAAGTGTTCAAGGTAGTTATGCAGATTATCTGGAAAACAAAGAACAGTTAATGGCTGTTCAGGAAAATCGGGAAATAACACTGAAGAACACCCTTAGGCGTGAAACTGAATGGCTGCGCAGAGGCGTGATGGCACGCGGCACCAAGCAATACGCGCGCATCAAACAGGCAAAGGAATTAAAACAAGAGGTAGAGGAGCTTAAAGACCGCAATACTGTATGGACTGCCTCAATTGATTTTCAATCCAGCGAACGTAATCCAAAAAAATTAATTCAGGCAAAAGGCATTGCCAAATCCTATGGCGATCAGGTGCTCTTCAAAGATTTTGATTTATTGATAACACCCGGATCACGGCTTGGGCTTTTGGGCGCAAACGGTTGCGGCAAGACAACGCTTATAAGAGTTTTAGTGGGACAAGAAAAATCTGATGCCGGAATAATCGATCGTTCTGACCAACTTCAAATAGTATATTTTGAACAAAACCGCGAAACACTTGACCCGAATACAACTGTTGCGCAAACTATCGCACCTTCTGGTGATCATGTAAAATATCGCGGCAATTATATTCATCTACGAGGCTATCTTGATCGTTTTAATTTCAGCCAAACACAAATGAACATGAAAGTGGGGAAGCTATCTGGAGGAGAACAAAGCAGGCTGCTGATTGCAAAGCTGATGCTAAATGAAGCAAATGTATTGATACTTGACGAGCCAACCAATGATCTGGATATGCCAACACTTCAAGTGTTGGAGCAATGTTTATTGGAATTCAATGGAGCTGTGATCCTAGTAACACATGACCGATATTTTTTGGATCAAGTGGCAAATAAACTTTTTGCTTTTGAAGAACCAGACGGTCCTAATGCAGGGAAAGTCGTTCCGTTTGCAAGCCTTGAACAATGGGAACGGGCATATCAAGATGAACAAGCAGAAAAACGCACAAAAGAAAATACTTTGCGCAAAAAAACAGCCAAAGATTCTTCACAAGCAACTGGCAAACAAAAATTGAGTTTTAAAGAGCAATATGAGTTCGACCACATGGAAAATAAAATCCATAAAGCTGAAGAAAAACTAAAAAAATTACAAGCAGAAAGTATGCTGCCTGAAGTTGTCAGCAATGCCGCACGCCTTGCCCTTCTAATACCTGAAATCAAAAAACTTGAAGCTGATATTGATCACTTCTATAAACGATGGGCTGAGCTGGAGAGAAAAAACTAATTACGGGACGTTTGAATTATTATTGCTGTTGCACATCATTCGGCGCACTTCCCTGTTGGTCACTGCCTTGGGTTTGCGTCTGACTGGTTGCTGATTGTTGACCTGTTTTAATAAATTCATATCTGACAAAACGGTCAGTGCCTGCGCCTTGATCCACACCAATATAAATAGCGTTTGGAGTTAAACAAGCCCCTTCCGAGCATGTTGTATCAGTCCGAAGCGGCACCTGAATCGAATAACAATCATCGCTATCCAAAGTAACCTCTTTTCTTTGGAAATCAGAATCAGAAGGAATTGCATACACAGCTGTGACAGTTTTTTTAGTGGTATCATATACCTTGCCGGAAAATGTAAGCGTAGTATCGGTTAATTCCATACCATTGCTAACATCAGGAGTCACATTACCTTGGATGTGATCAACAACAACAACCGGACCACATCCGACAAACATAGTTAAGATCAAAATTATGAAAAAGAAAAATAGCTGTTTGATAATCTGTATTTGCATAAAAACAATCTTACCATATTCTTTTGCTGGCACAATTCATTTTTTACATTAAAGGGCACCTCTAAAAATAGAGATGGTCTTTTAGATGATTTCTGATTTGCGAGTAAAAATTAACCTACCAACAAACCTTAATGGCAACGGTCTGAGAAAAGAGCGTAGGATACAATCCCAATGGCAATGGCTGCAGATATTACAAACTTTGTTGGAAAATTAGCTTGTTCAATCTCGCCGTTAGCCCCCTATGTCAGGGAAGATGTCGCGAAGGATAGGGTCGTAATTTGGCAAATAG
>CAZLRI010000186.1:0-5315 GCA_964561745.1 uncultured Pseudobdellovibrionaceae bacterium
AAGGGGTTCACCCGCTTCGCGGCGACGAAAGCCGCCCTTGACAACCTTTCTGTGTGAAACTACCTCCCATTGCTACAATCGGTCATTTTGTTTTGCGGGAGCTATAGATGGTCGACAGTATGGCTAATAGCTACTGACCAACGACTATATACTATCGACTAGTGTTTGTTCAACAGAAGCTTGTTTGGTTTTTGAAACAAGATTCTGTTGATTACAAACACTTGTGCACGCCTTATTTGAGATATCAAAGACGCCTAATTTTCATAGCATCCACAATCGGATGCCTTTTCATTTCATATTTGTCCAGAATTTTATTAAATCGAGGAATGTTTCTTAAATACACTAATCCCTCTGATCCGTCAAAAAAAACCAGCTTCCACATTGGATTTTTCCAAAGATATTCATGCATATATCTTAAATTCCACGCCTGATCTGCCTTAAAAACCAGATAGTCAAAATGATATATCTTATCTAAATTTTCAAAATTTCTGGAATGGGAAAATACAGCTATATATTTTTGGTAAAAATCATCCCCATAAACCGGAGTTCGTCCATCAATAAAAACTAGATCAGCCGGCCACCTGCTAAATATAAGATACCCACCAACACCCACTTCATTAAAAACTTTACCTGAAATGTTGTTTTCTTCTAAAAAATCTACCATATTTTTAGGCGCAAAACTGGATAATGCCCCAAAACCAACATTATTCACCCCCTGCGAATTCAAAAGCAAAGGCAACCCATTATAAAAAACCGATGCTAAAAAAACAAAAACAACGCTAAGCAAAACCCATTCAGTAATAATTTTTCTTTGAATCAAATAAGCAAACCTAGGTTTCAAAGACTTAAAGTTCAAAAAAGCAAGAGGTAGATTGATAATAACAAAATCAGGCGAAAACCTACTACCCTTTAATATCAACGCCCCGCTTAGCGCGGTTAAACAGATGTGTGACAAACGCACTTTTTTTAAATTCAAAAAATATGAAATAAAAATTAATACTATTACTATTTTAAATATAATCAGCGAAACAACATAGTTTAAGCGTGAATCCAAAGCTGGCAGCCATTCCTGAGTAAATGACATTATTGCATCCATCTTAAGATGCCTAACAGAAAACAGAAATATATTTATACCTTCAGGGTTAGCCAGACATGCTAATAAAGTAAGAAAGCAAACTATCCAAAGATAAATTATCTTTCTATTAGTTATCTCTTCAGGTCCACCAAAATTCAAATCTTTCTTTAAAACTTTTTGAAAAGATTCTCCAAAAGCAAAAGAAAAAACAATCATAGGACCAAGCAATGCACCTCCATGCAAATTTATCCATAAAAGCTGTATGATTGGCAAAATCCAGATTCTCCCCTTTCCCAAACAAACAAATCTGTGAAGAAAATAACAAAATATAATAATAAAAAGAGAGGAAAACAAAAAAGGCCTTATCATTACCCTGTCAGCCATTGACCAGAGAATAACAACAGACCCAAAAAGAGCTAATCCATCTGAAGAAACAAACAGCTTAAATGTCTTATATAAAAAAAATGCAGCACATAAAATAATTGCAAGCTTTGCAAGGGTCAGAGAAGCAATACCAAAATGATCATAAAGAAATGAGGCAAAAACCTGAAAAAGCCATTCGTGATTAACCCAAGAAGCGCCAGGTGCAGTATAAGAAAATATATCATATTTGGGAATTGTTCCCCACGCACGGATTATCTCGCCTGTTTTAAGATGCCACCAGATATCAAAATCAGCAATTTTAGTTGCGCCAATAAATAACGCAAATCCAAAAAGCAAACTTAAACACAAAAACACTGATGGTGGCTTGGAAATAATGGAACGCATTCTATTGACCTTTAGACATGATGAAGACTGGTGGTCTATGATACTAGTTCTTCGACAATTTAATTAACATCTATTTAAATCCATGAGAATTAAATTGATCGAGCACTTGTGCCTTTCATTAAGATAAAAATAAAATTATCAAAGACCTAGTGCCTATTCTTAAAATAAAAATTGAATTATTAAAGCACTAGTATGTTTTGGTATACTTGTTACCTCTGCCTGGACGATAGGAATTAGACCGTTTGATCAAAGGCACTTCACCTTTTACTTTTTCATCTTCTGCACTTAGCATAGGCTGCAATTCCATGTTCTGATGTCTTTCTTCTATTTCTTTAATCCTAGCCTGAGTCTGCGCCGGCAATTTAGTGTCATTTCTTACTATGGTTGGCTTTATAAAGATCATTAATTCTGAATTTCCTTTGATCCGGTTTTTTGATTTAAACAGATTCCCAACCAACGGAATCTTAGAGAAAAACGGCACATTACGTTTAGTCAATGTATCGCTGAATCTGCTTAACCCTCCAATAACAGTTGTTTCGCCATCTTTGACCAAGACTGTTGTTGTTGCTGTATTATCAACTACCACAGGAATGCCTTGTATTGCCCGCGAAAAATCAGGCTGAGATGTAACAGCTTCTATCTCAAGCTTTACCAAGTCACCCACTGATATCTGTGGAGTCACATTTAGTTCAATACCTGTTTTGATCTGTTGTAAACCTGCGCTTCCTGCTGATTGCGTTCCTCCTGGAGTGCCTATGTTAATATCGCCTGTTGACTGGATAAGCAAAGTATCACCGCTTCTTATGTGTGCAGCATTACCATTTGAAGTAACTATAGAAGGATCCGAAATCACATAAACATCTCCACGCCTTTCTGCAGCTGAAATTTGCACATCAATATTTGTATTACCTGCCAATTGTCCGATTAAAAGACCAATGCCACTGGTTGGTGAACCAGCTCCCATATTCACATTAAGAGGACTTCCATTATCAGCAGCTCCCACACCTGTTAGCCCTGTAACATTAACTCTGTTGCCACTTGAATTAAGCCCCCACTGAATACCAAGATCTCTGCTAAAAGACCTTGTGGCTTCCAATATCTTTGCTTCAATAAGCACCTGAGCATCTTTAATATCAACATCTGCTATCATTCTTCTAACATTTCCCAAATTCGACGGAATTTCCCGCACAATCAAAGAATTTGTTCTTTCATCAGACAGCGCAGAACCTCTTGAAGATAAGAGTTTCTCAATTTTTGGCTGCATCTCTGTTGCAACTGCAAACCTTAAACGAAATGTTTCTGATTGAAGATCCTCACCAGAGTCTCTGAAAGATTCACGAGATCCAATACGCACCACATCTCCTTCAATAGTATATTCAAGACTATTAGCTTTGACAATTGAAGTAAGAGCATCGCGCACAGAAATGTCCCTGAAATTTACAGTAGTGGTTCCAACAACATCCTCTGGTATTATTACATTCACACCACCAATCCAACATAAAAACTGGATGGAATCACGAAGTGGAGATTGATAAAATTGTATATCGTATTTTATCTCAGCCTTAGGTCCCATAACAGCTGCTGGACTAAGACCTTTTACAGTACCAGTATCAAGCCCCTCGTTTTCATAAGACAAACCTTTGTCTGAAACAATCAAAACACTTGTTATAATAAAAATAATTAAGGTGCTGGATTTTAAAATTTTATATACAAAATTGTGCACGTTAGAACCTCTTTAGGTCGTTAGTTATTAATCGTCGGTATTTAGTTGATAGTTTAAACACTCTATACTAACGACTGTTGACCATCGACTGAGATTAAAATCCACCTATACTAAGAATATAAACTTCATCTAATCTGCGCAAAGCTACTTTGCCTTTTTCAATACTATCAACGTGAAAACCTGCTATCTTATCCCCAACTTCAACAAGATATCCGCTTATAAGGGCATAAGGCTCCGCCTGACCTGTAACTACGCCTGTTAACATCAGATCCTCAATAGCTAAATCCTCTGCTGTTGAAACTCCTTGTCTTGAAAAAGGACTTTTAGGCGCCCTTTTTTCTTCAGTCTCGCTAATCTTTTTAAATATATCAACTGATAACTCAGATAATGATTGAGCATGCGTTATCTTACAATAACTAAAAATTAATATTATTCCAACTATTACTCCAAGGAGTTTCTGCTTCAACATATCCCTCCATTATTTTTTTTCTACACTTTTAACTGTTGTCATCATTGTATTAACATTTCCAGGTAAAGCCAAGTAAACAAGAACTTTTAATTTAGCATTTATAGTAGATCCTTCTGTTTCTTTGGATGCATCTAATATAACATCTCTTACAATAAATGGCTTTTCAATATCTTCAAGTAATGCCAAATAATTCTCTAAGGCTCCATATCCTCCTTCAACAACCACACTTATTGGTATTGCTGTATATGTTGGAGTAACAACCTCAGCACCAACTGCTATATCATGAACTAAAAGACGCTTAGCCAACTCTCTTGAAGAAAGTTTATTAATTATATCTGCAACTTCCTTATTTTTATCCGACGTTTGATTGTTTAATATCCTAATAACCCTGTCATTTACCTTTGACCTTTCTTTAACAACTGCATCATTAACCTGTAGTTGTTTTTCTGTCATAATCAGCATCTTTTTTATCGTGCTTATTTGCATCTCAACAACAGTTAGTTCACTCCTGTTTTTTTCTATAGAAACCTCAATAGGTGACCACGTAGCTTTTGAAAAAGGAATAATTAGAAGAAAAGGTAAAAGAGCAAACAAAAGCTTTTCCCTTAAAGCTGGCTCTTTTTCCCAGTCTATTTGAAAACCAAGCTTCATCTCACAATCCCTTTATTAAAAATTAATATCTTGGTAGTTATTGTATAATTAAAAATCATAGTTTTTCTATCACGAGTTGCTGCCTGCAAAACAACATCCTTAAAAAGAGGGCTCAGTTGCAATCGTTGTAAAAACTCAACTATTAAACGCATGGATGGTGCTTCGCCCTGAATGTTGAGCAGAAATTTACCTTCTTTATCCTCACCCTTGATTGAAGTTATCCTAATAGGTCTTAAAACACGGGATTGCAATTCATCCATCACACATGACCAACAAGGAGGGTTCCTAAATATTGCAATAAGATCTTCCTGCTTTGTTCTGTCAACTTTTGGACCTGTTAGCTCAAGCATAGCTAAACGTCTTTCCTGATCCTGCATAAGCGCTGCTAGTTCTCCTTTTGCGCTTTTCACTCCATGATTAACCCACCACAACCGAAAATATTGTACTCCAGTTATAAAAAACAAAACGATTAACCAAGCTATAAAATACATAGCAAGGTGTTTGTAATCAAATACCACGCCTTGCTTGGTTATAAAATTAACTCGTTTTATTTCAGTATCTTTCATAAGAACAAAGTAACTTCTCAATAAGTTGAGGTAAACTATTAATTTCCTCCCCCTTTCAGCCAG
>CAZLRI010000187.1:0-5308 GCA_964561745.1 uncultured Pseudobdellovibrionaceae bacterium
TGCTTCACACAGAAAGGTTGTCAAGGGGTTCACCCGCTTCGCGGCGACGAAAGTCGCCCTTGACAACCTTTCTGTGTGAAACTACCTCCCATTGCTACAATCGGTCATTTTGTTTTGCGGGAGCTATAACCGATTTCAACTTCTTTTTTCTCCTTATCTGTTTTAATTCTTTTACGGGTTGTCTTTTCTGTGTGTGATATTTTTTGTTTCTCCCAATTAATTTTTTTTGCCTGCGCTACAGCAGCCTTAATAAAATTAACAAATAGCAGGTGGGGTTTCATCGGGCTTGATTGGAATTCCGGATGAAACTGGCATCCAACAAACCACGGATGATCTGTATATTCAACAATCTCCACTAAATTTGTTTTTGGCGAAATTCCACCGACTTTCAACCCTTTTTGAGCAAACATTTCGATATACTGATTATTAAATTCATAACGGTGCCGGTGTCTTTCAGATATTTCTTTTTCACCATATGCTTCATATGATTTTGAATCTTTTTCCAACGCGCATATATAAGCCCCAAGACGCATAGTAGCGCCTTTATTATGAACGGCCTTTTGTTCCTCCATAAGGCTGATTACCGGATCTGGTGTATTAGCATCAAATTCAATACTGGAAGCTTTTGTTAAGCCGCAAACATTTCTGGCAAATTCGACAACAGCTAGTTGCATGCCTAAACATATTCCATAATAAGGAATTTTATTTTCCCTAGCATATTTTACAGCTAAAATTTTCCCTTCAATGCCACGTTCTCCAAATCCGCCTGGCACAAGGATTCCATCAAGGTTCTTTAAGATTTTAGTATTTTTATCTTTTTCAAGTTCTTCTGCGTCAATGAATTTGAGTTTTACTTTTACATTATTGGCAATGCCTCCGTGCAATAAAGCTTCATTTAAGCTTTTGTACGAATCAGTTAAATGTACGTATTTACCTACAATGCCTATAGCAACTTCTCCCTGAGGGTCTCTGATTCGTTCAGCAAGAGCTTGCCAAGCATCCAGATTTGGTGCCCTTGTCCAGATATTTAAAAGTTCAATGATTTTTTCATCAAGACCTTCTCCATGGAATTTCAACGGCACGTCATAAATAAAATCAACATCCATAGCAGATATTACACATTCAGGCGGCAAATTACAGTACAGCGAAATTTTAGCCTTTGTTTTTTGTGATAGTTGAGTAACTGTTCTGCAAAGCAGAATGTCTGGTTGAATTCCTATTTCACGAAGTTTTTGAACGCTGTGTTGCGTAGGCTTGGTCTTTATCTCTCCGGAAGCCTTAATATAAGGAATTAAGGTTAGATGTATATATATTACATTTTCACGACCGGCGTCTTGCTTAAACTGTCTTATTGCTTCCAAGAAGGGTAGACTTTCTATATCACCAACTGTTCCTCCAATTTCAACAATTACGATGTCAACATTTGTTGCCACTTTCATTATAGATGCTTTAATTTCATCTGTAATATGTGGAATAACCTGAACAGTTCTTCCAAGATAATCTCCACGTCTTTCCTTTTGTATAACAGAGTTATATATTTTACCTGTTGTAAAATTGTTCAGCCGTGTCATTTTTGCGGTGGTGAATCTTTCGTAGTGTCCTAGATCAAGATCGGTTTCTGCTCCATCATCTGTAACAAAGACTTCTCCATGCTGTAATGGGCTCATGGTGCCGGGATCAACATTAATATATGGGTCTAATTTTTGTATTGTAACTCTGAGTCCGCGGCTTTCCAGAAGTGCTCCGATTGATGCAGCAGAAATTCCTTTGCCAAGACCTGAAACAACACCACCAGTAACGAATATAAATTTTGTTTTTTGTGACATTTTTTTACTCCTGAATTTGCCGCAGTATAGAGAGCTGAAATGCAACTGTCAAGGAAGCGGAAAACTTTTTAAAATAAAAAACCCTGCAAAGAAGCAGGGTTTTTTGTAAGCTGAAAAATTAGCGTTTCGAGTATTGTGGTCTCCTTCGTGCCTTTCTAAATCCAACTTTCCTTCTTTCTTTTTCACGGGAATCTCTGGTTAAAAGCCCTGCATTTTTTAAGGGTTTTCTTAGATCAGCATTCATCTCTAATAGGGCCCTTGCTATGCCATGTCTAACTGCGCTAGCCTGACCAGACATCCCACCACCAACCACGTTAGCTTGTATATCAAATTTGCTTTTGGTGCCTGTGACTTCAAATGGCTGCTGAATTAGTATTTTTAGAGTATCTCTGGCAAAGTATTCGTCAGAAGGAAGTCCGTTGATGATTATTTTGCCATCACCTGGACGAAGAAAAATACGTGCTATAGAAGTTTTCCTTTTTCCAATAGCTATAAACTGGGTTCTTTTCTTTTCTCTGGGTTGCTTTTTTACTGTAGTAGTTGCTTGCATTAGAAACTCCTTATATTCCTACAATTCAACAATTATTGGTTTTTGTGAAGTATGTGGATGCTCTGAATTAGGATAAATCTTTAATTTCTTTAACTGGTGCCTTGATAAGGTGTTCTTTGGCAACATTCCCCAAACCGCATCACGTATAAGCCTTTCCGGCTCTGTATCTCTGACCTTGGAAGCTGTTTTTGATTTTAGTCCGCATGGGAAACCAGAATGCTTATGGTACATTTTCTTTTCCCATTTTTTGCCGGTTAAATGTACCTTAGAAGCATTTATTGCAACAACAAAACTGCCGGCATCAGCGTGAGGGGTAAAGATTGCTTTGTTTTTCCCACGTAAGATGTTGGCGATTTTTGATGCTGCACGCCCTAAAATCTTGTTCTCAAGATCCACTATTATCCATTCTCTATTAATCTCATTTGGTTTAGCTACAAGTGTTTTTTGCATACAAATATCCTTTTTTTTAAGCCAGAGGCTTTTATAGGACATTCTATAAGATGTCAAGTATTAACCTATTGATTGTGATACCCAAAACAAAATGACACAATAACTACCACAACCAATGGGAGAGAAGAGAAAAATAGAGGTAATGCAGTTGGTTATGGACGGCAAAATAGGAGTTAAAGAGGCTGGTAAAGTTTTGAGAAGAACAGTGCGTACAGTATATCGCTTATTGGCACGAATAAGAGAACTGGGGATAGAAGAAGGGCAGAAATCTTATCAAAGGAACTAACTTACCGGTGACAATGCCCTTAATTTTTTCACAATTTCTATAAGCTTCTCGACTATAAACTTAATTTCATCTTCTGTGTTGTCTTTGCAAAGGCTGAATCGAACAGAACCATGTGCCCTTGTAAACGGAACCTTCATAGCCATTAAGACATGAGAGGGTTCAAGGGAGCCTGAAGAACAGGCTGACCCAGAGGATGCACAGATGCCAAATTCATTCAGCATAAGTAATATGGATTCGCCTTCAATTCCTTCAAAACTTATATTTGTTGTATTTGGAAGGCGATGTTTTTGGTCGCCATTTACAAATGTTTTTTCAATAGATGTGAGAATCTTGTTTTCAAGGAGGTCGCGTAATTTTGCCACACGTATTTGTTCCTTCTTGATATCTGATTGCGCCAGTTCACATGCTTTACTCAATCCCACGATTGAAGCTACATTATGAGTTCCAGCGCGTCTTCCTTGCTCATGGCTTCCACCAATAAGCCAAGGATGAAATTTAGTTCCTCTTTTTATATAAAGAGCGCCGATTCCTTTTGGCGCGTGTATTTTATGACCGGATATTGCCAAATATGTGATAGGTGTTTTTGAAAGATTAATATCGATTTTTCCAACAGCCTGAATAGCATCAACATGAAAGGGGATCTCTTTTTCAGCACATATTTTAGCTATTTCTTCAATTGGAAATATTACACCGGTTTCATTGTTGGCCCACATTACAGATACAACAGCAGTGTCTGGTCTGATAAGAGATTTAAATTCTTCTATATCGATTTGACCTTTGGTGTCGACTTTAAGGTAGGATACTTCATAACCGGTTTTTTCAAGATGTTTGCAGAGATTAAGAACAGCAGGGTGTTCCACATTTGTTGTTACGATGTGTTTTTTTTCTGGAGATGCGGCAAGCGCTGATCTGATAGCAGTATTGTCACTTTCTGTTCCGCATCCGGTAAATATTATTTCACTTGGTCTTGATGCCTGAACTAAATTTGCAACTTGCTCGCGTGCATTATCAATATATTTTGCTACTTGTCCGCCAAATGTATGAAGACTTGAAGGATTGCCATACATCTCTGAGAAGAATGGAAGCATAGCATTAACAACCTCGGGGCCAACCCTTGTGGTTGCATTGTTATCTACATATATGGTCTTCACTACTTGACCTCCTTTACACGGATAGAAGGGGAAATTTCTTTTTGCAGCTCTTTTTCAATAAACTGCTGTAATGTAACATTTGAGTTTGGGCAGGTTGCACAAGCGTCTTTGAATTTAAGAGAAACCTGAAAATGATCAATGTCAATAAGCTCAATGCCGCCGCTGTCATGTTTTAGAGCAGGCTTAATCCTTGTTTCTATTACTTCTTCTACTTTGTGCATGATCTGAAGATTTGTTAGTTGCGATTCTTTAGCTTCTGTTTTTGTGTCATGGTGTTTTTTTGAATTTATATTATCCAATATTTTTTGAATCTCATCATGACATAATTCACAACCTCCGCCAGCTTTGGTGTAATCAGTAACTTCTTTGATTGTTGTTAATTTGTTTTCTTTTGCAACACGCTCGATCTCATGGTCGGTAACTCCAAAGCATTTGCAAATTACCTTACCTTCCAACTCATGTTTAGCAGAATCCTCACCTTGATAATTTTTTATCGCAGCTTCTAATGCTTCTCTTCCCATAACAGAGCAGTGCATCTTTTCATCTGGCAGACCTCCAAGATAATCAGCAATATCTTTATTGGTAATCTTCTCTGCTTCTTCAATGGTTTTGCCTTTTATTAACTCTGTTAATGCTGAACTTGATGCAATTGCAGAAGCACAACCAAATGTCTTAAAAGCAACCTCTGAAATTCTTTTGTTTTTATCAAGTTTGAAAGTAAGGCGCAGCATATCTCCGCAGGCAAGAGACCCAACCTCACCAATGCCATCAGGATCTTTCAGTTCTCCTACGTTTCTCGGGTGGAGAAAATAATCAATTACTTTGTCAGAATATTCCCACATAATTTTATAACTCCTTGTTAGAATTGAGACAGGAGAATATATATATTCTGCAAAAGGTCAACTCTTTACATAATCTTGTCAGACGGAGCAAAATACCACTAACAATATCAACTAGTTAGTCTTCCATGAAAATAGTCTATTTTTCACGCAACATTTTCAAAAAATTGCCGATAATAATAATAGGGGAAGGGTTAAAGGTTAAG
>CAZLRI010000188.1:0-5302 GCA_964561745.1 uncultured Pseudobdellovibrionaceae bacterium
GGTTTGGCATTAAATGCCATTGTGTCGTTGGGTCAGATCGGTGATGATCGGGCTGCTTCATTGTTGATTGAAATCTCTATTCATGGATCAAACATTAATACACGTCGTACGGCTCGTGGTGCTTTAAAAAACCTAAGAGGGAGACGAACGATTGATCTTTTGGTTGAAGATCAAGGGGTACAATCTGATCCGCGCGTGAACCTAGCCGTTGATCTTCATCCTGAACGTTTGCCTCAAATTTTGGAAAACAATCCTTTTCTTATGCGAGCTGATAATGCAAATCTTGATGTCTATCTTGATGCAGATCCTGATGATGATCCGATTCGCTTGCAGCGTCAGCGGATCTTAAGGGCAATGGATGTTGGGCAAATTAGAGTGGATAGGCTTTTAAGACGAATTAAAGGCACCGGCAATGGTGGTGTGTTTGGGTATGGAAGGAGGCTGGGACATGGTGATGAATGGGCTGACGTGAACATTGTTCGGCAAAGCCTAGCTGATCCACGAAATATTAATTGGAAACTAACAGCCAGTCTGGATCAACGAGATGAAACAACTGGTGAGCCAATGGTTGCTGTGAACTTATATGAAAAACCAGAACGGCCCCAGACAATCGTGGTGGTGGATCCAAATGCCAGTGAATTAGGTTCTGATAATTTGATTGTAACAACTGCTGCTCTGACTCAGCATGATATTCGCCAAGGTCATGAGGTTGCACTTTATCAAGGTGATGAGTTTTATCATCATGAAGGTCAAGAGAATCCATTTATGCATGATGCTAATCATGTGGTTGAAGGGATGTTGGCTGACCCTTCTCCCCAGATGGGCAAGGGAACCATGGTTGATCGGCTTGAGAATCTTCAACGCCAAGGTCATTTGCAACGCGGTATGCAGGTCTATCTGGTGGGTGATTTTAATAACGAGGATATCCATAGTCAAAATCCAGATGGCAGTGCAGCTGGATTAAACGTGGTTTTGCAACGTTTACGCAATCAAGGTGTACATGTCATTCCTGTGCATATGGGTGATACAATCGAGCTGCCGCATCTTGAGATTAAACAAGGGGATCATGTTCAACCTATCCATGATTCAATTGTTCGCTATATCTATGCGCATGGTGAGGGAAGACGACGCCAGCAAGAGCTTCGGAGCTTCTTAAGATCAAACTTTGGTATTCAGGTGCCAATTGACGATGTGTCTAAATTAGCTGATCTACCAAGAGGCATTGTCTATGAGCTTCGCAGACCTCTGACAACACGAGAGTTTCGCGATCCAGAGATTGTGCTTTCCGACGAACGAACAATTGAACAGCAAATTACCCCACCACCTCCGGGGTTTATTGGCATGGTGGAAAAAGCATGGAATAATTATTCTAACACCTTTCCTTTATTATATTTGTCGTTTGCTGCAGCACAATTAGGTTGGCCAATGATTGGTTATTTAAGGCAAGAAGCATCTCGAATTAGTGCTACGTATTTGTTTACTTCCGAGAATATAGCAAATGGTGTATTAGAGGCATATGAAACAGGTCCATTCCCTCAGAGATTTATGTTGGATCAATTAAGATATTTCTGGTCAGGAGATGAAGTTAACACTAACATTGAAAAGCAATTTATCTTAGACAGAGAAGCCGTAGATCACCAACTCCCCGATAACAATATGATAGTTGCAATTCAGTCATTTCTGGATGATTTTAGAAATCATAAAGATGATTCAGAAATTGAAGGCACCCCATCTATTTTTATGGGTGCACTAACGTCACCATCATTTCGTGTCATTACTGATTTTTTAGATGCCAGATTCATATTCCAACGCCAAGAACAAGCGCGTCAACAAGAATCAGCATCTCGTACACCAGCGCCCGAAGATTCAACCGCCCCTGTTCATATACAGGTTGGCGGTGATTCAAACCCAGCATACTCTGGAGCTAGCCAAGAGCATCATTCAACTGAAAATGGTCGTACACTCGCGCAATTTCAACCTGTGGGTCCTTTAGAGAGAAGCGGATGTACGTATTTTGGGAGTATTTCAGGAGAATTCAATCCAGCAACATTGGGGTTTGATCAACTATCAGAGTTATCAGAGCAGATCTTTGTGGGTGGAGGCCGACGTGTTACAGCTACTTTAGGTCAAGGTGTTGAACTTGATGATGCCCAGTTGCTCAACAGTCGGATTGTTAGTCAACAAGGCAATCGCATGACCTATGAACTCGGTCAGGTTGATCGTCAAGCTATGAATCAACGCATTGTTGATATTCAAAGAGATGCTAACACGATCTACGGCAATCTCTATGAGACACTAACTGATACATCTTATCTGGATGGGTTGCGACCAGATTATCGAGATGCCTTGATAACAGCGATTGGCGAGGTTAATGAATCAACCACTATCCATGATGTTCAAGAGCGTCTCTTACAATTTTTAAGGGATCGGTTTATATATAGCCACTATAGTCCATTGCGACGCGGGGTTTTTCAACGTCTTTTACAGCGGATTCATGACCATCAAGCATCGCCCCATGAATATGTTGAGATGATCTTTGATCAGGAACAGGGTGTGTGTTGTGAATTAGCAGAAGTCATGGTAGCAGGTCTGCGATTAGCCGGTATTCCTGTTGGGATGTGGAGCGGATATGTTATTGAAAACGGACGGGTTAATCAAGGATCAGGTCATGCAACTGCAGCGATTATTTTACCCGGTCAAAATGGATTGCAGGCTATTCCGATAGAGGCAGAAGGTGTGCGGATTGCTGAAGGCGAGGATGTTCCAGCGGCGATTTTAAATCGTCTGCGTTTGGGTGAAGAAGTTGCATCAGCGCAAAATGCGGTTCAGCAGATGCTCTCAGGGCTTGTAGCAACATTTGCTAATCTTTCAGAGAAGTTTAAGGCGTTTGTGCAACGATTTGGAGCTCATGATGAACACGTTGAAGCAGTTGAAGAAAAGGAGGATACTGAGTCAGTTATTGATGAAAATACAGAAGAGGCTATAGGCGCGAGTTTAGAATCAGAATCAGTTATTGATGTGCAACCTGAGATAGAACCTGAACTTGCGACTCCTGAACAATCTATTGTTCCTGTTGTTGAGGAAACAGTTCAGGAAACAGTATCACCTTCTATAGATAATGGAGTTATGATTATTGATGATAATGGCACCAGCGCAGGACAGTTTGCATTAGGCGAGGAGATTAGAGCTGCTAATCTTGCTTTAGATGCAATGGAAGAATCATTAGAAGCATGGTATCAAGATGCCAGTGAAAATGAGCAAATCAGAATGAATGCAGCATTTGAGATGCTTTTTCTTACTTTGAATATTGGTCAGCAAATAGCGTTTCACTACCCAGTGCCAATTACATGGGAGGAGTTTGGATTTAATTCAGAGGGTTTTGAGGAGGATGTGCGCAGGTGGATTAGAGGAAGAAGGGAATCCGATTCTGGATATCCTTGGTATCCTTGGCTCAAGACCCCTTGCAGTTGGATCTTCGGTATCCGAGATAGATTGGAAGGCAAGAGATTTTCAATAAAAGGCGTGTTATATTATAAATTTGATCATGTTTCTTGGGATGAAATAATGCGCCTGATGGAGCGCCTTCCGCAGATTGTTTCAGATGAGTAATCATATCTAAAAAATATTCATATAGTCAGTCTTACGCCTATATTATTTTGGTTGCATCAAACTTATCTCTAAGATAGCTTTCATCCCCATGATTTATCTGAAAAATTTTTATATTAATACCACAGACAAAGTGGATGTGATCTCTATCATACATGATGTAAACCGTGTGATCAGCGAGTCAAAAATAGCTACTGGCATAGTAACTGTTACTGTGCCTGAAGCAGGTGGTGCAGTGACGGTTTTAGAGCCTCTGCCAGATATTGTGGAGCAGTTTAAGGCTGCTTTGGAAATCTTCCCGGGCGAGGGTGTGCAAACCTTATCAAAGCGAAAAGAACCAATAGCAGTTGCTCCAAGAATAAAGGCAGCAATGTTGGGGAAGAGTATACAGATACCTGTTGATGCTGAAAAACTTGTTCTTGGAAGAAGGGAAGAGATTATTTTAATAGATTTTGAGAAGACTAGCAAAAGGCGGGAGTTTTTTGTGCAGGTTATGGGAGATCCTAAAGCTCAGGCTGATCAGAAAGGGCAGGCTGGTGGACAAAGAAGACCAGTGCCAAAGAAATAAAAAGGAAGAGAATGGCAAAACAAAGAAAAGCCAATGTTACGCTGCATTTTAATAGTGATAATATAATTAAAGATCTATTTGGTCCTCAGGATGTAAATTTAAGCATTCTTGAAGAGCAGCTTGGGGTTAGTATCTTTTCCAGAGGCGGTACAATTAAGATTGTTGGAGATAAAGTTGCTGTAAAGGCTTGCGAAAAGGTTATAACACAGTTTTATAGCGTTATTAAAAAAGGAGCATCTGTTACAGAAGATGATATAAGAAGGGCATTAACCTTATTGTCCCATGATAGTAAGCTAAAAATAGATAATTTGTTTTCAGGAGAAATATTCATTCCTTCAAGAAAAAAATTTGTTTATCCAAAATCAGAGGGGCAGAAAAAATATATAACTGCAATATTAGAACATGATATGACCCTTTGTATTGGGCCGGCAGGTACTGGTAAAACTTATCTTGCATGTGCAGTGGCGATATCTGAGATGCTAAATAAAAAATATAAACGATTGGTTCTGGCTCGTCCAGCAGTTGAGGCTGGTGAGAAATTGGGATTTTTGCCCGGGGATATTGCTGAAAAAGTTAATCCATATTTAAGGCCTATTTACGATGCTTTATATGATATGATAGATCTCCCTCAGGTGGAAAAGATGATTGCAGAAGGGACCATTGAAATTGCGCCAATAGCTTTTATGAGAGGGCGTACTCTTAATAATTCATTTGTTATTATTGATGAAGCGCAAAATGCCACAAGCCAGCAGATGAAGATGTGTTTAACAAGACTTGGCTATGATTCTAAAATGGTTGTTGTCGGTGATATAACGCAAATAGATTTAGCAAAAGATTCTCATTCAGGGCTTGTGGAAGCTTGGCATTTATTAAAAGGAATTAGGGGAATGGCATTTCATGAGCTTTGCGAACAAGATATTGTAAGACATCCTTTGGTATCTGAGATTGTTAAATCCTATGAAAATAGGGGTGGAGATTCTTGATAATTTCCAATGTTTTGAACCGGCATCCTTTGGATTTTTATCCTGTGCTTGTGTGTTGTTATTCTTTGGTTTGTAGTTTGTCATCCTCGGACTTGACCTGCCCGCCATGCACGTCTTGCGACGTTACAAGGCGATGCGGGCGGGT
>CAZLRI010000189.1:0-5292 GCA_964561745.1 uncultured Pseudobdellovibrionaceae bacterium
TTTGAGACAAGATTCTGTTGATTACAAACACTTGTGCACGCCTTTTTCGAGATATCAAAGATGCCTAGTGTTTTAAAAAGATGGTGTAGTGTTCCAATAGTAACTTTACAATGTTCCTCCCCCTCCCTAGCCCTCCCCACTCCGCCAAAGGCGGATCAGCCTCTGGCTGAAAGTGGGAGGGAATAGGAAATATTGTAAAGAAGAGTTAGTGATACTACGCTAGAAGGGTGAACCTTGTTAAAGGGGAAATAAAAAAGCTGCCAAAGGCAGCTTAAGAGACATTAAAATTCTCTTTTCGCTTCCCTGCGCCGGTATTATCCGGATCAAGTTCAAAGGGTTTTTTCTCAGCCCCAATTTCAGGAGCACCCCTAGCTGTTTGCTTAAATTTGAGATTACTTATACAATAAATTTTATTGATAGCAAGAAAATATGAGTGGTCAGATCTAAAATTATAAATTTAAATTTTTCTAAGCAACTTTTATAGAAAACTGCCGATAATAGTTATAGGAGATATTTATTATGGTCAGTATAGGCGAAACAATTAGAAATAATCCACCTGTTAATGTAGAGGCAGCAAGACAAAGAATTGTTGCTGCAATTGGTTCTAATAACACTGAGAGAGTGAGGGATATGGAACAAGTAGGAGCGTCTATTACATCTATAGGATATAATATGTGGGGGATGTGGAATACCCATATTTTCCGACCATTAGGTACTGTTGTTGGTCTTCCTGTGGTTAGCGAAAGAGCGGGGGAAACTTGGTATGCTTATCATTGTTTTTCTTCAACCGGTTATTTTATAACAGGATGTTCTCTGATAGCTGTAGGTCACTTGTTATATCGAAGTGGAGGTGTGCTGTCTTTAATTCCCGGGCTTCAAGAGCTTGGTGCTGTTGTATATGTAGCTGGTTTTGCTATGGCAGGGCTTGGTGTGCTTTGGGCAGCTGCCACTACTATTGACCTTTCACTTAAATTGATGTGGATGAATTAAGATTTTTTAGCTCCTCAGTATGCTTTTTTGCGCTTTCTTTATCCCCCAAAGCTTGTTCAACTGAAATTAGATTTTTTAAATTATTTATCATCATATTTTGAAGACCCATTTCAGTATAAATGTTATATGCTCGTTTGTAATAATCCGCAGATGATTGAAGGTCACCAGATTTTTTATAGACCTCTCCCAGATTTTCCAAGTCTGTTGCAATGCCAATCGAATACTCAACCAGCTTATCTTCTTTTAATGCCTGATTGTAGTTAAAGATGGCGTTTCCCAGATCATTCTTTTTTTCAAAAAGTTTTCCAATGTTTTGATATATGGTTGCAGCAAGTTGATGAAGCTTGATTTCTTTGGCTGTATCCAGAGCGCTTAAATAATTTGAATATGCGAGATCATCATCGTTCTGGTTAAATGCAACTAATCCAAGATTGTTTGTTGCTGTTGCTATACCGATCTTGTCTTTCAAACCTTTATACAAATTTAAAGCTTCTTCCAAAAATTCTTCAGCTTTTTTGTTGTTGCCCATTTTTAATTCAAGTGAGCCGAGATTGAATAAAGTAGCTGCCATTTCCTTTGAGTCAGAGGATTCTTTACTGATCTTATAAGCTTGATCAAATTTTTCTTTGGCAGCAGAAAAATCTTTGGCAACAATATATAGCTGACCCAAGTTATTAAGGCTCTCGCTAATTCCGTGTCTGTTATCTATTTTTATGGATAGGAGATATGCCCTGTTGTATGCCTTTGCAGCACCTGTATAATCACCTTTCCAGTAAAGCTCGTTACCGCGCATATTGTATGCTTTAATATCGCGGTGAGTATCAAGAACTATGTCTGATTTTTTGGAGCCGCAGCTTAAAAGAAGCGACAAAGCAATTGTGATTATAATTAAATTTCTTTTAATCATCTTGCTCTTTCTCCAACCTGAAGTGTTGAATCAACCTTCATCTGTTGTTCGATATTACCTCTTAAGAATATGCTTTTTTGAAGTGCCATCAAAACTTTATTTGTTTCTTCAAGCCCTCTTCGCGCTTCAACAACAGCATCAGCAAGATCAGGTGAGCTTTGGCTCAGATCTGATAGGATTTTATCAAGATTTTTTACAGATGAATTAAGATTGTCATAAAGCTCTCTATTATTAACAAGCATAGAAAGTGTGTTGTTGTTTTTTGTTAAAGCTTTGTTGAGATTTCCTGTAACTGAATTGACACTTTTTAGTGATTGCATGAGATCGCCATTTGGAGCTTGAAGTTGTTTTATCAGATCAGTTGCATATGAAATAAGTGCATCTAATGTGTCATCTGCAATGTCTTTTGATGAAATAAGATCATTTTTATTTATAAGAGGCGCATCTTTTGGACCAGGGATTATTGCAATGCTGCTTGATCCGATCATTGGCTCGGATAATTTTACAAGAGTTCCTTGTCTGATCCGGTCTTGGTATTGTTTAAATAGGTCTATAGTGATGAGCACATTGTTGTCTTCATTTAGAGTTAGAGAAGATACTTTTCCTGCTTCGAGTTTTTGTATAGATACGCCTGATCCAACAGTTAATCCACCTGCATGTGAAAATATACATTTATATGGCACGTATTCCTGAAACCATCTTTGACCTCTGGCAACTATTACAATTAACCCGAGTATAATGATGCACGACAGGATAAAAAAACCACCGACTAATTTTTGAAGATGCCTGAATTTGAAGTACATATATTTAATAATATCATTGCTTAGTATATTTGTCATTCCCGCGAAAGCGGGAATCCAGAAAAGCTGAAAAAGATTGGATCCCCGCCTTTGCGGGGATGACATATGGAAAAAAATATTTTATTTTGTTCTAACTATAATACCATTTTAAATAATTCATACAACGGAAGATTGTTATATTAATTTCCCTTTATCCAAAATTACAACCCTGTCTGACACATGTTTTAGAAAATTTTCATCTTGAGTAACTATTAATGACCCTATCCCAGATTCTCTTTTTTCAAGTATGGTTTGTTTAAGCACATCAACAAGGTGCTCAGATCTGCCCTGTATTGGATCATCCCAGAAAAAGAATTTATTGCCAGATAAAAGAGCTCTTATAAATGAAACGCTTCTTTTTAAACCATGAGACAATAGAGCTGGAGGTTTATCTTTATATTCATATAACCCAAATTTTTTGAGCAGATCATCTATTATTTTAATAGATTTTTGTTCCGGCATCTTTTCGTGATAATTAAGCGGCAGTAGAAGATTTCCTGAAATTGTCATGTTTGTGATTAACGCTGCATCCTGAAAATCAAAACCCATTTCAGATCTAATATCGTTTTGTTCTATGGTTGAAAGAGACCAGAAGTTTTTCCCATCAATAATTAATTCACCTTTTGTTGGAATTAACAGACCTGCGCAGAGTTTCAGCAAAGTGCTTTTTCCTAATCCTGCATTTGCTAGAATTCCGACGACCTCTCCTTTGTTTAGCTTTAAGCGGGTGTTATCAATAATAAGATTGGATGGGGAATAGTCAAACGATATGTTTTTTATCTCTATATTAAAACTCATATAAAAAATAATGCGGTTATGATTATATTCATCAGAAAACACATATATATACACATAACAACTGCCTTTGTTGTAACCTGTGGTATTTCTGTGAATGAAAAACGCACAGAAAATCCTCGATAGCAGCATATTGTGGCAACAACCAGCCCGAATAAGAAACATTTGATGCCGCTGACAGTGATATCCCAAAACCCAAGGCTTGCACTAAGATCCTTAAGATAACTTGCAAATGGATATTGAACTATAAACCTTGCGAAGATATATCCTCCAAAGAGTGCTACAGCATTAAAGTAAAACGACAAACAAAAGATGGCAGCAGCAACTCCAGCTAATCTTGGAAGTACGATAAATCTTAACGGATTTATGCCCATCATTTCAATTGCAGAAATCTCATGATTTAAGGTCATGTAACTGATCTCTGTGGCTATTGCTGTTCCTGATCTGCCTATTATAATGAATGCTGTAATAAGAGGGGCGAGTTCTCTTACGATTACAACTACCAGAATTGTTCCTATTAATGAACCATGTCCGACTTTGGATATCTGTGTATAGGATTCTATAATGACAGCACCGCCAAGTAGCAGCGCAATTATTGTAATGATCTTTAATGCTTCAACGCCGGTAAAAAATATCTGCCGCATAGTAGCGTCAAATATGATTTTATTGCCTTTGCCCCTTTCTGTAAAAATGGTTTTGACTGATTCAACAAAAAGGGCGCTGATATCCAGAATAGAATCTATTGGTGTTAAGACTTTTTTGCCGATTTTATCTAAAGAAAACATATTTATGTTATATAGCATAGCAAATCGTTTAATTCTATAGTATAGTTTCACCTTAAAACAACAACAGGGATTCAAAATATAACATTAGAGGTTGCATGAGAAATCATATAATTAAGGTAAGCTTTTTTATAATATTTTTTCTGGTTGGCACTGAATCCATATATGCAAAGGATCTTGAATGGGATAAGTTTGTATCTAAACCCGGCAAATTCAGTATTTTAATGCCATGCGAACCTGTTTTCAGCACTGAGGTGGAGCATTCATCAGTAGGTAATATTCATGAAATGATATTTTCTTGCAGCAAACAAGGTATAACTTTTGTTGTTGAATATTCAGATTTACTGGCAATTGCGGTTTATCTTGGCGGTGAGCATGTTATTTATAAAAATTCAAGAAAGGCTTTTCTTAAAGATGTTAATGGTGAGAAGGTTGCCTTAGAAACTATCAAAATAAAATGGGGTTTTATTGGGAAGGAGCTTACTTATAGAACAGCTACTGATCTTGGCAAGGTAAGGTTTATTTTAGCTGGCAAACGGCTATTTGTTTTACAGGTTTATGCAGAACAAAAAAAATATGATGAAGATTTATTTGATGAGTTTCTGGATTCATTTAAGCAAAAGTATAAAAAGCTAAAAAAGCACCCAGACAGAAGAGATAAATCATGGCAGCAGAGATAGCCTTATTAAAAATAACAGCATTAATGCCACGGTCTTTTTTACTTTAACTAATCTTTAATGAATTGAATCATAGAGAATGTTTGCCCAACTAAAGTAAAATGGACCACCTACTGGTGCGGTATTATCATAAATGCCATTCCAATCTTCATCAGCTGGTGTAGTTGCTGTTCCATCAGCATTTGTATCGCCCTTTAGAGAATCATCTTTGTAAGATGTAAAAAATACGCCTGATCCATCGTGATTGATTAAACACCGATTTTCACAGGGGTTTAAATCGTCACAATAGCACCTAAATTATT
>CAZLRI010000190.1:0-5280 GCA_964561745.1 uncultured Pseudobdellovibrionaceae bacterium
GAATGATTTCGCTGCTTATATAATTTTATCATTTTTAGAAAGTTCCTATTATATTGGACACTCTGTCCTGAAACTGGACACTTTACAAATACGTTTAATTCCACCAATTTTTATTAGTTTTTTGTTTTTTAAGGAAAATTTGGAACGATTGTCAGTTGGCACACAACATGCATTAGTAAAAGTGACTTTTTGAATTAATGCTAAGCGTGTATAAAAAACGTATTCAATATGAATGAGTTATTATTACATTTTTTTCATTTGTTTTCTGATAATGATAGGCCAGTTCTGTTGGATGATTTTGAAAAAGAATCATCCAAAGAAGCACATATTCGTCCAGTTGATGAACAACCTTCCCCTAATCATATCAATGTTACACTTGGTACTCGTGGCATTTATCTTTCAGGTGATGAATATACAGGCGGATGGGGATTCAACCTTTTTTTAAAGGGACGATATGCATATCATCGAAATCGGTTCTTTCTACGGATTAATTTAGATACAATGGGCGGTAGCATGCCGGCAATGGTACATCGCGAATATAATGAAATTGCATTGATTAATTTTTTTGAAGTAGACAGATCATATTCTGGTTATTTTCTGAGAGATGCAAGTTTGTTGCTTGCTTATGATATTGATCGAGGACACGGAAGGGTTCATAGCATAGCCCTTCAAGGCCCATTAATGGTGCAGATGCCACAGTTAATGGAAAACAATCTTTTAGAATCAACACCGGTGTGGTATGCTAGAAATCCTTATGCATCACCTGTTGGAGTGGGTGCTCGATTGATGTATATGTTTACATGGCATGATGGTAATTATCGGTTGCGTGCCAATATCAATGTCTCTACAGCTCAGACTCTTATAGATATTTGAAATCAACAAAGTATTGTAGAAGGTGGACACTTCGGTATCGATCTTAATGGCCGATTTCGTTTTGGATCTCATCATAGATTCATTTTGAGTTTTCTTGCATCCTATGACCAAGCAATTCGGGGTGTAACAGATGGACGAAATGCTTGGTGCCTGGGATTGGGATTGAAAGCACTATTAGGTCGTGAGCATGCTCTCATGGGAGTACTTCGTGGTGGCGGAATTGCTAGTCCAAACGATATGCCATTTACACCTGCTTCGGTTACCCACGACATTGATTCCAATGAAGTTTCTTTTGCTTTAGGATGGATGTGGGCACGGCAATATACCAATAGCCGTCTTTCTACATTGCTAGCATTAACATATCATCAACAAGATCGCGATTTTGAAGTTGAATTTGTAGATCCAATATTTGCCGGATCAGACACACTGTGGACTGTATCAGTAGGCAACAGAGGCCTCACAACCCTATTTCATTTTAATCTCAGCGCATCCATATTTATATTTGGCCTATTTTTAGGTCTGATAATGTCTGGTCAGCGAGATCAAGACATGCATCCATCTTTCTTAGGTGGAGCCATGTTAGGTATTAATATAGATAGGGAATTTTAAGAAAAGAACTAAATATCATGAATTGGAGGTTCTGTATTTATGGATCTATTATATAACGTGCTTAACTATAAAGAACATTATCTGTTATTTGATGGCCGATCATATTCGCTTTTAGAGATCAAGCCTGTTACTAAAGATATTTTACCATTACATGCTTTGCCTTTGTCAAAAATAATGTCGAACTTAAAAGGTAGGTACAATGAGCAAGAAATAATCGAAGCAAATACAGATATTAATCAATTGATAGAATTAGGTATATTATCAGTCAAAGACGATCTTTGCATAGAATCTCCGACGCTAGATAAGTTAATACTTCTTTTAGATGAGAATTGTAATCTTGCCTGTCGGTATTGTTTTGAGAATGGAAAAAAGAATATCGAACATTCAAGGCGTAAAATGACTCCTCGGACGATTGATGCCTGTTATGATTTTTTATTTCGTAACAGTAAAAACAAATCCGTCAATATTCAATTCTATGGAGGAGAGCCGTTATTAAATAAAGATGGACTAATATATGCAGTAGAAAGAGGAATCGAACGTTCTTCAGCTAAACATAAGGATATTAATTTTTTGCTAATAACAAATGGAACTCTAATAGATGACAAGATAGCAGAGTTTCTTTCTAAAAACAATGTTACAGTGCAAATTAGCATTGATGGAGACCGGAAGGGGCATGACGCTAATCGGGTCTTTAAGAATGGTGAAGGTTCGTATGCACATGTGAGGTCAGGTTTAGAGAAGTTAATAAGTTATGAAGTTATATGCAATGTTATGGTTGTGGCGAGCAAGCAAGTTTTAGATTCGGTTGGTTGGTTGCAGGAACTCTCACAGAAAATAAATGGAGTGCTAGCTATAAGTTCTTCAGCAACAGAAAATGTTGAGCTACAACCAACAGACGGTCAATGGCAGAATTTTATAAAGGCTTATCAACGATATATCTCAGATTCTACAAATAATTATACATCAATTGATAAATCTATCTATCGTATATTCAAGTTGTATGAGCAGATCAAACAAGGAAGGCGTTTTTATTTTGGTTGCGGAGGTGGTCTAAGCGAGCTGACGATTGGTCATGATGGCACTATATATTTATGTGAAAGAATGGAAATGAAAACAGAATATAATGTAAATAATCAACTGCTAAAAGCTACCGACATATGGAAACCTTATATTAATAATATCTCTCATAAAAAATGTTCAAAGTGCTGGGCAAAATATTTATGTGGGGGTGGATGCGCTCATACAGCGCGTACAATTAATGGTAAATTATTACCTTATAAATGGGATTGTAATATTAAGCAGGCAGAGATCATGGCTGCCATTAAGATTCTTTATAATAAAAGATCTAGAGGAGAATATGAACAATAAAGCTAAGACGGCAATTATTTTTGGAGCAACCAGCGGTCTGGGGTGGGCAATTTCAACTCTTTTTCATCAAAATAATTGGAATACCCTTTGTTTTGGCCGGCGAATAGAAAGACTAATGGGTTTTAGGGCAGGTGTTTGTAATGAACGGTGTTCAAAAAATCAAATTTATTGTGGTAATATTTGTAACCAAAAACATGTAAAGGAAGCTATTGAAAAATGTTTAGAGGTATTTGGTCAGATTGACTGTGTATTAGTTACAGCCGCTGTTTACACTACTCCGCATAAAAATATCAGCAACAAAATTAGACAGGTATTCGATGTCAATGTATGGGGGTATTTAAATGTCGTTAGTGAATTGTCAAACAAACTCAAAAGACCAAGTCATGCAGTTCCTGTATTTGCTATATCTTCGACATTATCTCAAAAGGCAGTTTCAGGAAGTTTGCCTTATTCTTTTTCAAAAAGCGCACTTGAAAAATTAGTGCAATTGCTACCCGGAGATATATCTCAGAAGTTGATTAAGTGCCGAGTATATACTGCGCCGCCTTTTAATTCCGAAATGAATCAAACAAGCACAAAAAGTGCCCATGATGTGGCACAAGATTTATATAGGATGGTGGAGACAGAAATCTAAATAGAAAGGAGGTGATATTATGGAAAAAATAAGCGGCAATAGAGGATCTTCGGAAGCGGCTAATCTTCCTCGGATGCGGGAGATAGATGCAGAACAAGGGGAAGGGTCGAGGGTTTTTAGATCGAATCAACTTCCAGAAGGAGTTCAGTTTTCCACGGTTCGGTTGGTTCAACAACCGGCATTGTGGGGAATCTCTCAATCTGGAAATCAGTTGATCGATAACAGGGTGGACAGGTGTATAACAACGGTTCCAAAAGAGGATTGTCTAACTTGTGGAACTTGTGTAACATGTGGAACCTGTTCGCCTTGTGCTACGTGTGTTACTTGTATAACATGCGGTACAGGTAGTGATTAACATGAGATATAAATTAGTATCGAAAACTTGTTTACTGTTGGTTTTGAATATGCTCTGTGGCGTCGCAATTGCGGCGCCACAGATTGCTATTCAAAAGAGTGAAGAGATATTTGATCTCTTTTGTTTAGCCAATGCGAGTGGTTATAGTTTTGAAAATAAGGATCATTATTCTGATGCAAGAACAATGACACAAACATATCTCTCAGATTCAAATGATGATTGTAAAAATGAACTGAATGATTTTAAGACTCTTACAAAAGATGATATCTACTATTCAAAACTAATGAATCAGTTATTTGCTGATAGCGGTTCCCTAGCGGTTAAGACCAAATTTAATGTACTAAGAAGAAAATATAAGAAGTGTGCCAATCTGGGTGTGCTAGAAAAAAAGCTGTCATCAGAATATGAAAAAGAAATCAGATATTATAAGAAAAACATCCCGCTGATTGTAAGTTTTGTTAAAAAACAGCTAAATTTATCTTCATCTTTATGGCCTGATAAAATTGTTGTCATTCCAAATTTATTGGACGCACATTATCGTGGATATAATATTCAAAACAATAATAATGTATTTATCATCGTTGGCCCAGGGAGAGATAGGAATAATCTGATTACGATAGTGCATGAGCTTATTCATGTTTTGTTTAACAACGATGTAAAGATATCTCAGCCATGCCCTTTATTGTATCAGAAATTTGAAGCAATAAAAAAAACATATCCAATCGTGGCATCAGGTTATGCCGATTTGGGTGTTTATTTAAGGGAAAATATGGCTATCGGATTTGAGGTTTATTTAGCAAAAAAATATTTTGGAATAGCTGAAGGGAAATTATTTACAAATTATAGAAAGCAACGTTTTATTTTTGCACTTCCATTCTTAAGATACTTAGAAAAACAAGATGATGGTATTTCCGACGTACATAAGATGGTGCAATTATATTGGAACGATATATGTTCTGGTTCAGATGGTTTATTACATTGAGTTTAGTTATCATTTCTCGACCTGATCGGACAGCTCAAGGTTGATTTTGTTTTTCTAGCAATCACTAAAATACCAATACCAGCCAAGCTCATTAGCAATGACAACCAAATGTTTGCGAAGGAAGCTGTATTGTTTGAAAGAGTACAACTCATACCTGGAGAAGCCGCGGCGCCTCCACCAGTGGATATCAGACTACCACCTTCACCTCCGGCTGCGCCACCACTCATAGCATTGCCGGTTTCTGATTCTTCTTCAGTTGTGGGTTCATTTTGAAAAAGATCATCTCCACCTACAGGGCCTGAATTATCAAATCCATCATTCTGGGCAATAATATTATCCCCGCCCATTTCCAGCTCGCTACCTATAGTATCACCTGTTTCTTCTGTAGCATGAGGGACAGTGGGTAAACCAAAATGGGCTGCGCTGATAGCCATGATATTTGGCAAACTACCCACTGAA
>CAZLRI010000191.1:0-5265 GCA_964561745.1 uncultured Pseudobdellovibrionaceae bacterium
TATAATACACCAAAGAAAAATACAATTTTTGGCCAGATAAATAGCAACTTTTTTGGAAAAGGGACGAAAAGTATTTGAGAACAGCTAAAATCGATTTTTTACAGGTGTGTTACTTATTGTTGCCATCGGCGTCTTTTTGTCATCCCGTGTTTGTAGGTTGTCATCCCGTGCTTGTAGGTTGTCATCCCGCACTTTCCGCCAAAGGCGGATCAGCCTCTGGCTGAGACACGGGATCCATAAAAGTTTTCAAGAAACTAGATTCCGGATCGAGTCTGGAATGACAAGAGAATGCGCGAAAATGACATAAGAAGACCTAAATATTATTTGTAGCTGAAAGATTCAAATATGAATATTTATAAAAAACTTATCTTGTTTGTTGCCTGCCTTCTTGTGTTTGTGTCTATTGCTCCCAAGTCTGAAGCAGGAATTTTGGGAGATGTGAAGGCATATGTTCTAAAGGGCTCTGATAAAATTAACAGCTGGTGGGTAGATAAAAGTGTTAATGCAATTGAACCTGAAGAAGATACTTCAGATAACTCAGATGTTACAACCAACGACAGTGACAATGACAGCGAACCTCAGGCAAATAACTCTTCTCCAGGCATGTGTAATGTTGATAATGGTGCTCCTGATGTTGTCTGTGAAAAAGGTGGCGAGTTTTTGTGTGTTAATACCCCTGATCATGGGGTTAAAGAAGCTTTTGTTATTGTTAAAGGTGTTGCTGGAAACGATCAATCGTCAGTATCAAGTATAAGCATAGCTGCACAAAATGAATATACCAAGACCACAATTATTGTAGATACAAGCAATGCTGAATCAGAAAATTGCTGGGAATCTTCGTTGAATAATAAAAATTTCTGCCTTTCTGAAGATGGTTTTTTTTCAGCTAAAGTTTCTTTAAATGAGTTTGGTCCATATACAATATCAGTTAATGCTTCAGGTTTTTCTGGATCATCTGTAACAAAGGTGGTTAGGAGCAGCCGTGTTAAAAGGTTTAATTTGACTGATGATATGGTGACCTTTGATCCAAATATTCGGGAAACTGCTAATGTAGAAAATTCTCATGTTGCTGTTAATATTTCTCTTTTGGGTGATTGCCAGAACTGCGATTTTATTGGTTCATCAACATCAGGCGTAACCATTACAGTGGATAATATTATGACAGACGAGGATGGACACGTCAGCACTATTTCATGTGTTTCTAATGTTAAACAAGGTGGTGATGGAAAATTTGTTGTTGGTGTTCCGGTTGCTCCTTATTCAAATGAATTAAAGATTACAGCATGTAATGCTGCAGTTGAAAGTGAAGGCTGTTTGGTTCTAGGTGGTTTTAAATTTAAAGGAACATCCAGTAGTGGAAAGTTTAAGATTAACACGCCGCCAGCAGCTCCATCATATTCATCATCTGAGTATCCAGTGATTCCATTTGAGTTTGAATTTTCCGGTTCAGATGCAAATGAATGCATCAACCTTACTTTTAATAGACAATCACCATTTGAAGTTTGCCCTGATGGACAGGGGAAATATCTTGCGGAGCTTAATCCTCAAGTTGGCATCAATATGGTTTTACTCAATTCAGAGAAAGATAATTTTTCGTATACATGGGTTTTTGGATGGGGCGATATATCCTCTCCTTTTGATGGAGGTGGGGTTGTTAAAAACAATCTTGTTTCTCGTTCTGCACTGAGAATTGTTTTTCCTGCTAAAACAATCTCTGATATTATTGCGCCTTTGATTACAAATGTTCTTGGATCAGATGAGTTAACAACACTTATAAGAAGATTTACATCCGGTCTTGTTTCAAAAGATCAAACATCTGATAACAATGAAGAAGAGATTGATCAACAAATTGGCGATGAACCAAAACATGTTGCTATTCCATTGTGTGATGAGAAACCTTCATTTCAGGGATTTAATTTTGCTCTTCTTGATGAACCTATTCTTGGAAGGGCTCATCTTGATAATATATCTTTTGATCAAAATGAAATGAGCGCAAGTGTTGGCGCTGAAGATCTTTCTATTATGATTGGCTTAATAAAAGATCTTAATGCAGATGGAAAACCAGACGCAGATCCGGTTCCTTTAAGGCTTTCATTTAAGAGTGTTTCCTTTGATTTTATATTAAAGATTCAGGATAACTTAATTTTATTAAGCAGCCCACATACTGATTGTGATTTTGAGAGTGTTCAACATTGCAAAGGTAAACCAATGTCCCTTGTTCCTCAAAATATTGTTGGTAATGCAACAAGGCTTGGTGGTTTTGTAAAATGTGATATAGCTGGCAGAGATGTTTCACAAGAAATAAAAGATGTTTGCAGCGCTATAAATACTCTTAATAATCAGACTGGTTTGGTGAATGAAAAAGTTATAGATGCTGTAAACTCTATGATTTATTGCGGTGCATCTGGTATGTTGTCAGATGTTGTGAACAACGGGTTTAAAACAGATTTTCCGCTTTCATTGGGGGATGTTTTTGGAAAATATAAAGCTCCTTTGGGTGTTATCTTAAGCAATGCAGATGGCAAAGCGAGTGTAAGTATAGATAAGAAAGGGATCTTTGCTGATATAGGTTTGCTTGTTGGCAGCAAAAGACTTTTTTCAGATATGCCTGAAGAATTAAAAATTTCATCAGTTGGAGTTGTTTCTTCAAATAAACCGCAAAATGGAAGTGCCCCCAGCGTCAGCGGTGATTTAAAATTTGATATCGCAACAGATGCGATTAATCACCTCTTCTTTTTATTAACAAACCTTAATAATCTGGATTCAGAACATAGGAAAGCATTACTGGATATAGATGTTTCAGATGTATTTTTTAAGGAACTTGGTTTTGATTTTGTAGAAAAATGTGATGCCCCATTGGAAGAAGAAGAAGAAAGATCAGCTTTGTGTTCCATTCGTCCGAGGGTGTCTGAATTGTTAGGCACGCCATTAACGCGATATGGTTATTTTACCTCCAACCATCCTCTTTTGATGAAAGTGCAGGCAAATCAGGCATTGCCTCCGCATTTGTCGGTTGTAAATGCAGATGAGATTCCTGTTATAAATTTACAGGAAAATGAAGATGGGAGTTCTGATAATGAAGGGCTTGGTTCCAATCTTTTGGATCTTCAATTAGGCGGTCTCATGCTTTCTTTTTATGCGCTGGAGCTTGATGATACCATTCCTCCTGATGAATATGGAAACAGGAGTGTTAAGCTGGATAAGGATGGTAATCCGGTTATTCATTCAATGGATCCGTCTGATCCTGATCCATGGAAGGGGCAGATTTCCAGTTTTGCATTAACAGCTTTTCTGGCTGTTGAAATAGGTGATGTTATTCCAGACCCTGATGACCTGTCTCGTTTGATGTTGAAAGTCAGGCCATTGGCTAACCGCTCCAGACTTGTTTTATCTCCTGTGCCGGGAAGTAATAAAACCACAATTGTGCCGCAATCATTAATTTCATCATTAAGTGAGAAACTTAAACTAGTTCTTAATATGTACTCAGCAAAAGGTAGTGAATTTAAGATTTCAATACCAAAAATGGTTTCTTTTTCAGATATTGGATCAGATCTTTTTGAATTAATCGGATTGCAAAAAATAAGGTTTGCCAAAGATGGTTTGAATCTGGATTTCAGGTCAGATGAAGATGTTGTTGGAATTGATTTAAGTGGTTATATTACTCAAATCTTACATTATTTCGGTCAGGAAATTGTGAGCGAGTATCCTCAATAACAACAAATTATTAATCCAATTCCAAATGAAGCAATATTCATTATGCACGAAGTGATGAATGCATGATGGATGCGTAGATTCAGCAGTATGATTAAGATTAAAGCCTCTACCAAAACAACTCCGGATTCTCCAATTATAAAATAACTGAGACCATGCAGATAAGCTGGCAGCACAAACCATAAATATGGTAGGGTGAGTAAAGATGCGATAGTGCCGATTACAATAAGGCGAATCGTTGAAATGTTATAACCAAAAACCAGCTTTAGCATTATAAGTAGTATTGGCACCTCAATTATTATTGTCAGAGCTAAGCAAATGAAAAATTGGGATTCATAGGAGATCATATTATTTAATTAAGGAATATATTTCTTTGTTCCAATATCAAACTGCAATTTACATTCACGCATTAAAGGGCTTCCTGAGTCATTGTGAGGAATTTGTGATTTTGGAATCTCCTGCAAATATGTGTTGCATGCGTTGATTTTAGGCAGCTCTTTTTTATAACAATCAGCCCCTTGTTTTTTTGTTTCAGAGTTAGATGATAGGTACTTACATTTTTCATCAGCTTCTTTACTACGTTTTTGAGAGCATTCCTTATATTGAGGTGTTTCTTTATAAAATTTGTCATTTGTATAAACGTCATATTGAGGAGGTATGTATTTGCAAGATGGAATAGGCGTTTTTGCAAATTTGGGAATCGAAAATGTTTCATTGCCTGCTTTGCCCTCCAAATCACAATAATCAATCATTTTATAATTTAAATAATAATTTTCGAATATTTTGCATGGATAAGTTGAGCAGGTAGCTGAGAAAGAGAAAACATTGGCAGGGGTGTATGTTTTTTTTTGGGGTTCTCCAAACTTAAAAAAAGTTCCATAGCAGTTGACTGTAAAATCTACTGGAGAATTAACCGGTGTGTTGTTGTTTGTAAAATAAACATGAGTTATCGTTGGAGTGGTTATATCAGCATATACTTTTAAGGAGGGGGATATTATTGAAATAATTGCCAGCAAAGTGCATAACATGATAGTTTTTTTCATAAAATTTCCCTCATTAAGTTGATTTTTAGGAGTTATTATAAAATAAAAATGAAAAAAGTCTATTATTTTTTGTTATTAATTTCAATGGGTTATGAATTTATATCAAAATGATAGAAAAAAGTTCGCAACATTTTTTAAAAAGTGCCGATAATAAAAGCAGAAGATGCTTTTGAGGGGGGAGACTTAAAGCATCTGAGGTGGATTATGAAAAAGTCCTTGTTCTTAGGGCTGGCAAGTTTAGTGGTTGTTTTGGCTATTTCCTTAATTTTAACCCCCAAAACATATGCTGATGATTTTTTAATATGTACCTTAGATTCTGATTGTGATCGTGTGTTAGATCGGGATGATAATTGTACATATGCAAAAAATCGTGATCAACTGGATACAGATCATGATCTTATAGGAGACGCATGTGATAATGATATTGATAACGATGGTATCCGAAATAATGTAGACAATTGCGGGATCAATTTTAATGAAGATCAAACTGATACTGATTTAGATGGAATTG
>CAZLRI010000192.1:0-5264 GCA_964561745.1 uncultured Pseudobdellovibrionaceae bacterium
TCGAGTGTTTTTGTCGGGGGCGAGGATGACAACAAAAAGGTATTACGACACAGTCCCTTCGGCGGAAGGGTGTGTAATTTGCGCAGGCTTCAGCCAAAGGCTGATCCGCCTCTGGCGGAAAAGCCTGCGGCTACCATGTAGCATGCACTACGCAAATCAATTCCAGCACTAGATTGCTTCATAGCGTATAACTTAGATATTGATTCTTTGCGTATTTTATGAAAAATTCGGTTTTTGAATTTCCTGCATATTAAAGTGACATAAAGGTTTTACAAAAAGATAATCACACTAATGATTAGAGGTTTTTCCCCATGAAAAAAGGCTTTCATAACAGGGTGTTTGCCAGAGTATTTTTATTGAATATAGCATGTTTTATCCTGTCTACTGCTTTTGTAACAAGCATATCCCTTGATCTGTTTGCAAATGAACCTGATCAAACAGCCAATATCAACCTTGCAATCGAAAAAATATTTAATAAAAACGAAAAGATTTACGGTGAACAACTGAATTTTCCATCTGTTTTACGTGACTATTATCAAACTCAACAATTTACGCCCCTATGGATTCATAATGACCAATTGATTTCACAAGCCAAACAATTGATTAAAATTATTAAAAATGTTGGAGAGGAAGGTCTTAATCCAAAAGATTACCATTTTGTTTCAATAATGGAGATATTGGGAGATGGTAAAAATCTGGAAGAAGAGGATATCTTTTCTTTGAATGATGATAAGATCAGCCAATACATCAAATGGATTGGAAAGAAAAAAGAAGATCAGGATATAGAGAAATTAGCTGACTTGGATGTTCTTTTGACAGATGCTTTTTTAACGCTCTCATATAATTTTCTTTATGGATTTGCGGAAAGTAAAAGTTCCATGAAGAACAGCGTTATATTTACTTCAATTAAAAAACGCGCATTTGAATCAAGTAAAGGAGAAGAGATTGTCCATTCCCTGCATAATGCAATTGGGGTAAATAAAATGGAAGCCCTTCTTTATGGATATCTCCCCCATAATAATTATTATAATGCCCTGAAAAAAGAGATGATAAGGTTTGATAAGCTCGCAAAATCAGGTGAATGGCTTACAATCAAGGAATTATCAAAGGGGAAAAAGATCAAGCTTAATGAAAGAGATGAGAGAATTCCTTTAATAAAGGATAAATTTAATTTAAAATGTGTTTCCGAAGATATTAACTGTGATGTTTTTGATGAGAGCCTGCAAAAATCTGTCATTGAGTTTCAGGAGATGAATGGTTTGATTTCCGATGGGGTTATTGGATGGGAAACTATAAAGACATTAAATATCTCACCAGAGGAACGATTAGAACAGGTGAAGATAAATATGGATCGTGTGCGGGTAGATTCAAATCTATTTGATGATAGCACGAAGATTATAGTTAATATCCCGGAATTTGTTGCAAGGATTTATGAAAATGGAAAAGAGGTTTTAAAAACAAAAGTTGTAGTTGGAATGGTATCCAGAAAGACCCCTCTTGTTTCAGGAACAATAGAACGGGTTATTTTTAGCCCAAAGTGGTTTGTTCCTGATTCGATATTAATAAAAGATAAAATCCCTAAAATTACAAAAGACCCTCAGTTTCTAAAAAAAATGTGGATGAAGGTTTATGTAAAAGGTGAAAAAGAGGAGGTTAATCCGGAAACAATTGACTGGAACAACATAGAGCCAGGGGATGTGCCTTACAGGATTGTTCAGGAGCCGGGTGGAGCAAACGCGCTTGGAAGAATTAAGTTTGTATTTAGAAATATTTTTGATGTTTATATGCATGACACTCCTTCAAAAGATCTTTTTGGAAAAACAAAACGAACATTCAGTTCAGGTTGTATTCGTCTGGAGAAGCCTGTTGAAGTTGGCGAATTTATATTAAGAAACAGAGAGAACTGGAATAAGGAAAAAATTGAAAAAGCTATGTTTAGCGGTAAAGAACGTATCGAGGAGTTAAAAACAGATGAAAAAGTGCCTCTTCATGTTATTTATTTAACATTTTCAGCTGATGACAATGAGAAGGTTCAATTCAAAAATGATGTTTATGGGTATGACAAAGAATACGCGAAGATTTTGCAGATGAAAAAACTATAGGAGACTCTATATGAAACTCAAAAAATCAGCTGTCTTTGGCAGTATTTTATTTATTTTTTCTTCGTTTTTTTTAATGTCATGTTCTAATTTTTTTCTTTTCACCAGCAAGGCAAAATCAAATAAAGATATATCTGATAAAGATATTATATCTGATGAAGTTGAAGGAGGGAGATCGCGGAAAGATCCTTTTTTACAAAAGAAGCGGCCTTTTTCAGAACTGTCTGATGATTTCTTTGTGTATTTATTAGAAAATGAGCCTGAAACAATAGGCTCTTTATCTGTTGGATATCCAAATTCAGGTTCATTAGTCAACGGTGTGCAGATGCCAGAAGATCCAAGATGGGATGTCGTAAATTCTCAGGAATCATGGGGAACCACAGAGACAGTAAAATTTATAATAACTGTAGCAGATAAGATCAGTAAAAAATTTCCTGATGCAGACAAAATTCATATTGGTGATATTAGTTATAAAGATGGTGGAAGATTGGGGCGCCATGTTAGTCATCAGGCTGGCAGAGATGTTGACCTTGGTTGGTATTATAAAAATGGATCTAATCAATGGTGGACAAAGGCTAGTAAAAGCAATCTTGATCTTGAAAAAAGCTGGACTTTTATTCGTTCAGTTATCACTGATACAGATGTTGAAATGATTCTTATTGATAAAGGTGTTCAGGAGATTCTTTATAACTATGCTCTGAATATCGGTGAGAACAAGGCTTGGCTGGATGATATCTTTCAATATCCAAAAAGAAATAATAGAGCTATTATCAGGCACGCCAAAGGACATCGTACCCATATGCATGTGAGGTTTTATAACCCAATAGCTCAAGAAGCAGGCAGACGTGCTTATACTTATTTAGTTGATAATAAATTGATCCAACCTACTAGAAGTTATGCGCATCATAAGGTTAAGAAAGGACAGACATTGGGGTATCTTGCTAAAGATTATAGGACAAGTGTTTCAGCAATTAAACAGGCTAATAGTTTAAAATCAAATGTAATAAGAGCAGGTAAGTTATATCGTATCCCGCAAAAAAGCGGGATAAAGATGGTTCAGGAGCCTATCTCCATACCTGAAAGGCGTTTGCCGTCGTTGGTCTTGGCAGATTAATCTGAGAGATTAGAGTATGTTTGTCAAAATATGGTGAAAAAATTGACATTTTAACAAAAAAATACCCACTGCCTTTTTAAGGCTTTTAATATCAATAGGTTAAGAATTCATTTTTGGCAGATGAATTGCATAAAATATCAAATATGAGAATTATAAGCATATTACAACATATGTTTTATATTGTAATATTTGGAATTCTGGGATTGTTGAATAGTTGTGGAAATGCATCTGCACCAGTAACGCCACCCCAGATTCCAACTAGCGTATCTATGGCTGCTTCAAGTTATGGCGATGGATTTATTTCTCAGTTGCTTAATTCAGTAGCAGGAACAGCAAATGGTGATTGTAGCGGATGTAGCGTTGTAATGACAAATGTGGAAACAGGTGAAGTCGATACAGCACATGTTTGTGGTACTCCTGCTTTTTCAGGCACAACATTAACTTTTGCTGGGCCAGGTACTTGGCCTAATGCTGACTCAGAGTGTGAGATGCAGGTGTTTAATGCTGATGGCACCCTTTTGACTATTAATGTTGAAGACCCTGTGACAAATTTAGTTGTTCCAAATATTAGCAAATCTTCATCATTGTATAAAGCTTCTGGCGGAACATCAGTGACCGTATATTATGATAGTAGCGTTGAAGTAGTTAATGAGTTGGGGATCACACTTGATACAGTGAGTAATATCTTTACATCAGCCAGTCAGCCGGATTTAGTAAAAATCGGCACAACTTTTTATACTTGTCGTTATGATACAGCTACTGGTGGTATTATTTATGCTACAAGTGCTGATGGTGAAACATTTGTTGATCAGAACACTTTTATAGTGAATGGGCTTACATTGACTGGATGTAATATTGAGGCAACAACTTTAACATCTGGTGCAGTTCAAGTTGCAATTATGTTGATGGGAATTGATGTAGGATGGGACCTTGTTGTTGCTAGAATGGTAGTAAGTGATGATAATGGTGCAACATGGGGATCCTCCTTTGAAGTCTACTCTGGCGATAGACATGAAACACCCACTTTAGACACCTTCCCCTTTAGCATGAACACATCAGGATATATATTTGTTATAGCAGGAAGAGCTGGTGATCTAGAAGACTCGAGTGAAATCATAGCTATTTATAATAATGCTGTGCAAACAAACTTGATTTTTACTAATACAACTGAAGGATCTCGTTCTATTGTAGTTAATGGCAACACAGTATATGCAGGATATATGGATAATGAATATGAAGATGATCCTGAAGTTTATGATATTGTTGTAACAGCATTTAGTTATGATTCAACAGCAACTTCTTTTGCTGAAGGCAATACCTACCGTATTACAACCAGCAGTGATGGAACTGGTCTGGTGAGTAGCGACAAAGAGATAGGATTAAATCGTAGTAATCAACCTGTTGTTTTCTGGCAGAATCCAGATACTCTTGGTTCTTATCTTTCTATTGTGGATTCTACAAAGGCTCCAAGTGAGTTAGGCGCAGTGAGTCGTTATACAATTTCTGAGAACACCAGCTCTGTTTTTCAGCCTTATGTATCCATATCAAGTAATTATCATTTTGTTTATTTAACTGATGCAGGGGCAAGTGCTTGGTATCAACTTGGCGAGATTTCAGGTGATACAATGACATTGTCTGATCCTCAAAGTATTACAGACATTGATTTAACGGATTTGAATGGCAATAGCGTTTTTATCGGTTTGGATGGAAAGTTTTATTGGATCTATGGCTCGCAGAGCACACAAAATATTTCATACATGACCTTTAATTTTGTCCCGTAAAGATAACCTCAATTTAAAATTACTTTAATCCTGAGAGCTGTCGTTGGTTTTGGCAGATTAATGATCATCCAACTCTTTAACCCAAAAAATGCAGTTGCATTTTTTGGCAAACCCGCAAAATTGCACCATCTCTGCGTTGGAAAATAATTTTAGTCGGTCAACGTATCACTAAATACGCCTCCCTCCTAAAATTATTTTCCGCCTTGATCTGACACAATTTAGCGAGTTTGCCCAAATCGTTCAGTTTTCAACTGCACGATTTGGGTTTAA
>CAZLRI010000193.1:0-4566 GCA_964561745.1 uncultured Pseudobdellovibrionaceae bacterium
TGCTGTGCGGGCAGTGCGTGGGCGTGTGCCCGACGGGCGCGCTGAAACCGAAGCGCGAATTCTTGCTGGAGCAGGGCATGACGCCTGACCAGATTTCTGTGTTGAATATCGGACGAAAGCGGAGAAAATAATTTGTCCATTGCAGTTGTATTTGGTTTGGTGTCGGCCATCACCTGGGGCGCAGGGGATTTTAGCGGCGGCATGGCGGTGAAGCGCAGTAATCCGTACGGTGTGGTGATTAGCGCGCACGCGGTCAGTTTGGTTTTGCTGTCGGCGCTTGCGCTTGTTTTGGGTGAACCGGTGCCGCCATTGCAGGATTGGCTGTGGGGCGCAGCGGCTGGACTCGGCGGCGGGATGGGATTGGTGTTGTTGTACACTGCTCTCGCCTCCGGTCGAATGAGCGTGGCCGCGCCGGTCTCGGCGTTGGTGGCGGCGGCGTTGCCGGTGCTGGTCGGTGTCTACTCGGCAGGATTGCCGGACTGGGCAACCATGATCGGATTTGCGCTCGCGCTTGCCGCGGTTTGGTTGATCTCCGGCGGCGTCGGAATCAAGTTGCAATTTGGCGCGTTGCGCCTGCCTCTGCTAACCGGGGTGGGTTTCGGACTATTCTTTATTTTTCTGCACGAAGGTAGCAGCGTATCTGTGTTATGGGCTGTGGCCGCGATGCGCATTGCTTCGATCATCAGTTTGCTGGTCTTCTGTGCTATTACGCGCCAACCATGGATTCCGAGCCGCGATAGTTTGGTGCCCATTTTGTTCAGCAGTGTGTTGGATACGGTGGGGAATGTCTTCTACGCTCTGTCCGCTCAAAGTGGCCGCATGGATGTGGCTGCTGTGCTCGGCTCACTCTATCCCGGCTCGACCGTTTTACTGGCATGGTTCATTTTGAAGGAGAGTGTCTCGCGCTTGCAGGTGATTGGCATTCTTGCGGCGCTTATCGCGATTGTGTTGATATCGTTATAACTAAGTCAAAGGACTTGGTAATTTGGCCTGCGGTTGGATTGCGTTTCTTCTCCGCGATCTTGCAGGTAGTTCTTGCCCGCTTCACGCGTAATTCGCTCGACGTAACGCGCGACCATTGGGGGCTGATCGTCTTCGTCGGCATTTTCAATATGGCTGGGATCCTTGAAGGAACGTCTGCGCCTGTTGTACATGGGGATCACGCGCGCCAAGAAGGATTTGATCGTGACATGGAATTCAGGCAGGGTGATGCTACCCCGAGTCCGGCGATGTCCGAGTTGATGGGGTGGTGGGAGAATGTAAAAAGTGCTTAAACTTACCGTATTCATAAAACGTCTCAGCACTTTAATCAATACGTGATATACTTTTCAATATGAAGAACAAAAAAGTTTTTGTTAGCGTTTTTAAAAGAGCATGGGGAACAGTATATGAATTGTTCTCCAAAAACGGGATTTTTACAGTTACAATAGAAATCATACCCTCTAAAAAAATACTTGGTAAACATTATCACAAAAAGTCAAAGGAAATTGAAATTGTATTAGATGGATCACCATTAGTTAACGGTCAACAATCAAATCCTGGCGATATTTTCATATGGAACCCAGATGATATTCATGAGTATGACAATCACAACAACAACAAAGAAGCAACTATATTAACAATATCGATGCCAAGCTTTGATATTAATGATGAAATTTTTGTATAATAATTCCCAATATCATATCGAGACAAAACTATGATTAAAAAAAACCTTGACAAAGACTTCGATGTACCAGATTTCAACGCCGATATCCCCCTACCTTTGCAAAAAGTAGGGACTTTAGGGCACATATTTCCTATCAGGCTTAAGTTACCCGATGCACCACTGTTTGTTTCTACTTGCAAAGCTGATATATTTATTGGGCTTCCTGCCAGCCGACGAGGAGTCCATATTTCTCGAATTGGCGAGACGATTTTATCAAACTACACAAAAGATTTCGAATCCCCTCAACAACTTGCATTTGAATTAGCAAAATCTGTTTATAAAAGTCAACCATCAATGGGAAGCGTTGTCAATCTTAGCTTTTTTTGGACAGAGCTGGACAAAACCCCAGCGACCAATCTTGACAGTATTCAATCATATGAAATTATAGCTTCTGCATGTTTCGATGAAAATAAAAGTCATACTTCTATAGGCGTAAAAGTACCAGGCATTACGGCCTGTCCGTGCGTTCAATTAAATGCGCGTGAATATTATCGTGGGCTAAATCTTGACGAAAAACTCATCAACAAACAATTGTCAAAGATTCCGTTATTTTCTCATTCCCAACGAGTATTGACCACATCACAATTGAAGGTTTATGAAATCCAAAAAGCTTTTTCTATAGATTTCCGCCAAATAATAAAAATTGTTAGGAATAGCATTTCTCCAACCTATGATCTTCTAAAAAGAATTGATGAGGTTAAGGTTGTTGAAAACGCTCATTTATATCCATTGTTCTGTGAAGATATTACTCGCGTTTTGGCTTTAAACATCACCAAAGGCTTTAAGGAAATCATCCCAGAAAATTCTGAGTTATCAATTGATGTTTTGTCTATGGAAAGCATTCATTCTTATAATTTAAGTTCGGAATTAAGAATGCAAGTGAGTGAAATAAAGAGGGATTTCAAATTAGATTAGACTCGTTATAGATGGGAGCAGTAGAAAATTATCATGATAAAAACTCTGTTCAAAGCATCATCTAAAGATATTGTTTATTTTAGAAATTTAGGAAACAGGCAGACAATTTTAGAAATTATTACCGAGGCTAAAAAAGAATTAATTGCTGGACTGAGATCAGTAGAAGATATTGAAGGATGGCATGATCCTACTATGGAAAGTGCTCAATCTCTGTGGACATGCGTGGAGGTCTGCAAGTCCCTGATTGAAGCTGGCGAACCAATTCGTAATCTTGACGGTGTTTTAGAAAAATTACAAAAAGAAGTAATTGAAGTCGACGAACTTAAAGGGTGGGAATCCGAATCGATACCGGGAGCAATTTCCACTTATCTTACATCTGACATAGGATTGCTTTACCAATCCATAGGAAGGTACAAAGAACTGCAGACTGTTCTCGCTACACTTAATAAAATGCAAAACTCTGACGGAGGATGGGGGGTTTGTAGTGGAGATCAAACTAGCAAGACGAGAGCAACATGTTTTGTAATTTTATTATATGCGAAATGCTTGAATTCTCCTTGGGCATATAACCTTATTGATTGGAACTCGTATACGACCGCAATTGATTGGTTAACCAAAGCTCAAAATGACAACGATGGGGGTTGGGGAAATATGTCTGACTTGATGCCCTCTGATGTTGCAGCCACAAGTTTTGCGATCAATGCTATTTTATCATCTAAAATTTCACTTCGAAAACATCCTGATTTTAAACTGCCAATAAGAGATAGTGTGATTGCTTTAGGAATTAAAAGACTAATCCAGATGGAAAAAAACGGTTCTTGGAGAGGTGTAATGGAGGATCTCGGAATAAAATTAGCAACTGCATATCATGGATCATTTAGACATACTACTAGTGGAGTTGGCACGTTATTAACTTTGCAGGCATTATGCAAAGCTTCTCGATTGGGTTACATAAGTGAAGATCAAAATATTATCGCGCTAGGATTAGACGACATTCTTCGGAGATGTTCAAAGTATTCGGGAGCAAACGGGAAATGGATAGTCCCATCAGATCAGAATGGCCCTCCCACTGCGTGGAATTCGGCATTTGCCCTAGATGCTTTTCTGGAATTTCAACGCTTATATTTAGAGTTTCACACCAGAGGTATTGTTGATACAGGTCTCACTTCAAAAATTATCGCGCGTGAGAGAATATGGAAAAGCATAACGGTGGTTTTTGCTTCTATACTTTTCTTCCTGCTATTTGCTCCTAGGGTGACTGTTCTTCAAATATATGTTAATTGGTTCAACTCCCAAGCAGCATGGACCCAAGGTATTATCATAACCTTTGTAGGTATTCTTACTGAAAGAATAATCTCGTTTACAGTTTCAATAATTACCAACAAAATCTCCAAAGACAAAAAGAAATGGATTGAATAACAGTGAAAACCTTCGACGATATGTATAAAAATGAAGAGCTGTATTATGGATTAGCTCCTTCTCCTTATTTAGAAATGTTGATCAAAAGAGAAAAGTTTCATCATAATGAACACGCCTTAGATGTCGGTTGTGGTGATGGGCGAAATTCTATCTTCTTAGCTGAAAATGGTTTTCAGGTCACTGCAATAGATAACTCAAAAGAAGCAATACTTAAGTTACAAAATTTTTCGAAGGAAAGACGTCTCAATATTAAAGCTGTAGTAGCTGACGTAACAAAATATAAATTCAAGAAAGACAAATTTTCTCTTATCGTTGCCAACACAATTATTGATCATTTAGAGAAAGAAGACGGTGACAGGTTAATCGTGAATTTAAAAAGCGCTTTAATGCAAGGCGGATTAATCTTTGTTAGTGTTTTCACTGTTGAGGATCCAGGAAACAAGAACTTGCCTATCCGTAGTGAAACCGCGGCATATATAAAAAGGTATTTCTTACCTGGAGAATTAAGAAGCAAATTTTCGGACTTA
>CAZLRI010000193.1:4576-5239 GCA_964561745.1 uncultured Pseudobdellovibrionaceae bacterium
TTTGTTAAGATACCACGAGGAGGAATTACTCGATTGTAATCACGGAGAACCACACTACCACTTTATGGCTCGTATTATTTCAAAAAAGCTATAAAAAAGTCGAAAGGGATTAAGAGCGGAGAAGTTCTATTAATGAAACTGGAGACTCATTTAAGCAAAAACGCCCCATTTGAGTTTTGCAAAGCGCTTCAAAAGGCTATTGCAGCGAGGATCAAATATCCGTATTGTGCGGCATGCTTTGGCGTAGAATATTAGAAGTTGCGCAGATATATTAGAGCCAGCGCTCTTTAATAGCGCATGCAGGCAGAATCGTGTATCGACCATGTTTATCGGATTTCATTTTCTACTGTGAAAATCCTGAATTTATAAATAGTGCAATTTTGTTTTGAGCTATTATCCGCATTAAATAAATGCTCATACTCTTACTGTTTTAGAGGTATGTGAAATGAAAATACCCAAACCCATTTTTTATCGCAAGTAGTTAAGCGTAGTGTCCAATAATTGTAGTGGAACTTTGTCCACTAATCGTTGTGAAAATTATTCGAAAAACAAGGCTAAATTTCATGTCATTTTCACAGTAATTAGTGGACACTTTTCCACACTGATTAGTGGACAACACGGTTAAGAAATCACACAAAATTTATTGAATAGGATGACTATATG
>CAZLRI010000194.1:0-5223 GCA_964561745.1 uncultured Pseudobdellovibrionaceae bacterium
GCAGCTAATGAAGAAATATTGAATTCTCCTTCAACGCTTCTAATCATCTCTGGAGATAAGTTCTCCTGCAATGAGCCACCAACTGTTCTGGCGGCAGGAGGCGCAAAAGCAAATTTTTTCTGAAATTATTTGTGCAACATATCTATCTGGCTCTGGAGGTTCAGCATCAGGGTTATCATAATTAGGAAACCCTTCAGCAGGAGGGCTCTCATGGCTATGAGCAAAGACAGCAAGCGTTGCCCCACCCAATCTTATTGAAAAATGCTCCGAAACTCTTTTTTCGCCTATTGGAAACATAATGTTGGTTCCATAAGTTTCTACGTTTATCACGCTCTAAAAAAAATTACGTGCTTTCTTAATCTTCATTATATAATGAGGCTAACATGCAGCCTTTATATATAAACCTGCTTAAATCCGGCGATTTCAGCAAACGCGTAGGTGATGCATATGGCGCGTTGCGAGACTGCAAGCTATGTCCTCATAATTGTGGCGTTGATCGCATAAAAAATAAAAATGGTATATGCAAGACTGGAAAAGTTTGCAAGGTCGCAAGTGCAAATCTTCATTTTGGAGAAGAACCGCCGATCAGCGGCACAAAAGGTTCTGGAACAATCTTTTTCTCAAACTGTAACTTAAGATGCATTTTCTGCCAGAACTATCCAATAAGTCAGCTTGGAAACGGAAAAGAAGCTCCTCCCAATGTCTTGGCTAACATGATGTTAAACCTGCAAAAACAAGGTGCTCATAATATTAATCTTGTAACTCCATCGCATGTTGTTCCACAATTCTTGGCTGGGCTTTTTATTGCTGCAAAAAATGGTTTAAATATCCCGATTGTTGATAATTGTAGCGGATATGATGGGTTAGAATCCTTGAAGCTCTTAGATGGAGTGGTTGATATTTATATGCCTGATATTAAATATTTTGATGATAAAACGGCAAAAAAATACTCAAGCGCAGATAACTATTGGGAAGCAGTTCAAATCTCTCTTAAAGAAATGTACAGACAGGTTGGTCCATTAGAGATCGATGAAAACGGAATTGGCATAAAGGGTATGCTAATCAGACACTTAGTCCTTCCTCAAGGTCTTGCCTCAAGCGAAAAACTGTTTAAGTTTATTGCTAATGAGCTTTCAGAAGATGTTCCAGTTAACCTTATGAGCCAGTTCTTTCCTGCTCATAAAGCAGGGGATGATCCTATCATCAACCGGCGAATTACACGTGAAGAGTTCAAAAAAGCAGAAAAAGCTTTATATAAATACAATCTCACCAAAGGTTGGATACAACCGATGGGTGATGACTGATGAGAGATGTGCGATTGGCGTATTCGATGTATCTTTTGCCAGAACAACCAACTACCATCGACCAAGATTAAATCAGACGGAGGAGAAAATAGTTGAATAATATCAAAGAGTTATTTTGTCTCCGTCTGATTTTGTACGTCTGATTTTGTAACTATAGCCCCCGCAAAACAAAATGTCCGCTTTCTTTATGTCATTCCCGCGCAGGCGGGAATCCAGAAAAGTCGGAAAAGACTGGATCCCTGCCTTCGCAGGGATGACAAACGGAGCACACAAAACCGGTCATTTTGTTTTGCGGGAGCTATACCTGATTTTTGTGCTTGATTTGATAAATTTTCTTCTTCCCCCTTGACATTGAACAACATAGGCATTATATACCACCTACGCTTGATTAGCACTCTATTGGGACGAGTGCCAACCTAGTGCAATCATTCAACAAATTAAAAGGAGGAATCATATGACCAAAGAAAATCTACCAAACTTTCGTCCCCTGCAAGATCGTATCTTAGTAAAACGTCTTTTAGGCGAGGAAAAAACAGCAGGCGGTATCATAATCCCAGATACTGCAAAGGAAAAACCACAGGAAGGTAAAGTCATCGCAGTAGGAAATGGAAAACTTCTGGATACAGGTAAAAATCAACCATTGGATGTAAAGATTGGTGATAAAATCCTGTTCTCAAAATATGCTGGCAATGAAATCAAGATAAACGGAGAAGAGTATTCCATCATGCGCGAAGATGATGTCTTAGGTATTGTTTGTTAACAATTATAAATTAAGTAAAAAGGAGACTTATTATGTCAAAGGAATTATTGTTTAGCCAAGAGGCAAGAAATAAAATGCTCAAAGGTGTTACAACATTAGCAGATGCAGTAAAAGTAACACTTGGACCAAAAGGAAGAAATGTTATTTTAGAAAAATCTTATGGATCGCCAACCATTACAAAAGACGGCGTCTCTGTTGCAAAAGAGATTGAGCTAAGTGATAAGTTTGAAAATATGGGCGCTCAGATGGTTAAAGAAGTTGCAAGCAAAACATCTGATGTTGCCGGCGATGGAACCACCACAGCAACTGTTCTTGCACAAGCAATCTACTCTGAAGGATCAAGGCTTGTTGCAGCAGGACACAATCCAATGGGAATTAAACGCGGAATTGAAAGAGCTGTTCAAATTACAGTTGAAGAATTAAAGAAACTTTCAAAACCAACTCAGGACCGCACAGAGATCGCACAGGTTGGCACTATTTCAGCAAACAATGATTCCACTATTGGAAAGATTATTGCTGAAGCAATGGAAAAGGTCGGCAAAGAAGGCGTTATTACAGTTGAAGAAGCAAAGGGAATGGAAACAACCCTTGAAGTTGTCGAAGGAATGCAGTTTGATCGCGGATATCTCTCACCCTACTTTGTAACTGATCCAGAAAGAATGGAAGTTGTACTTGATAATCCTTTAATCCTTATTAACGAAAAGAAGATCTCTGGAATGAAAGACATGCTTCCATTATTGGAGCAGGTTGCAAAATCCGGTCGTCCTTTAGTTATTATTTCAGAGGATCTTGAAGGTGAAGCACTTGCTACATTGGTTGTTAATAAATTGCGTGGCACACTTCAAGTTGCAGCAGTAAAAGCACCTGGATTTGGAGATAGGCGCAAAGCAATGCTTGAAGATATAGCAATTCTTACAGGTGGAAGTTTAGTAGCAGAAGAGCTTGGAAGAAAACTGGAAGACTTGCAGCTCGCAGACCTTGGTTCAGCAAAACGTGTTACAATTGATAAAGAAAACACAACCATCGTTGATGGCGCTGGCGAAAAAACCAAAATCGAAGGAAGAATCAAACAGATTCGCGCCCAAATCGAAGAAACAACATCTGATTATGACAAGGAAAAATTACAAGAACGCCTTGCAAAATTAGTTGGTGGCGTAGCTGTTATTAATATTGGAGCAGCAACAGAAACAGAGATGAAGGAGAAAAAAGCCAGAGTAGAAGATGCTCTTCATGCAACAAGAGCAGCTGTTGAAGAAGGTATTGTTCCGGGCGGCGGCGTTGCTCTTATCCGATGCATTGATGCATTAGGAAAGATCAAGCTGACCAATGAAGATGAAATGCATGGTATAAAATTAATCCAAAGAGCTTTGGAAGCACCAGCAAAGTGGATTGCAACAAACGCAGGCTATGAAGGCGCAGTTGTTGTTAATCAGATTAAAAATTCAAAAGGTTCTGAGGGATTTAATGCTGAAACATGCGTATATGAAGATATGTTAAAAGCCGGCATTATTGATCCTACAAAAGTTGTTCGTTACACAATTCAGAACGCATCATCAGTTGCCAGCTTAATGATCACAACTGAAGCTGCTATAGCTGAGAAACCAAAAGAAGATAAAACTCCTGAAATGCCAGCAGGTGGTGGTGGTATGGGAGGAATGGGCGGCATGGGTGGAATGTACTAAACGCTCAAAAATAGTTTTACAAAAGCCCGTCTTTTGACGGGTTTTTTTATTACTTAATAAATCGCCAACATAATAAATTGTTTATAAGGGTATTTGTCTCTCTTCGGTGATTTTACCCCGCCTGCCATCGCCTGATGACTCAGACCATTGGCGGGCAGGTCAAATGCCGTAAAATCACCTGCCTTCATCGTCGCAAATTATAAAGCTTAGATGGCGTCTCTTCAGACCTGCCCGCCATGCGAGCAAGAGCTCTTGAGGCGAGTCAGGCGGGAGCTTTTCAACAAATATCACTTACGTAGTTTTTGGCGGCACTTTATTGTTGCTTGAAGCGCATAAAAACAATAATATGCTAACACAATTTACCAGCAAACTTTCTTTGCTCATAACACATGAAGAATATTAAAATTTTAAAGTTGATTCTGCCTTTCCTGCTCATTATTTTATCAACAAGCATCGCCTTAAATGCCTTTGCTGTAAACTTCTCAACTCACGGTTATTACAGAACGCGCATTGCAAACTATGATGACGTTGATTTACAAACGCAAAACAACTCTATTGCCAACTCAAATAACCGATTCGGATTTATCAGCTATAACCAGATGCGTTTAAGGCTTGATCCAAATTTAAAACTTAACGACCATCTTTCTATTCAAGCACAAATTGATCTTCTTGATAACATCCTTTATGGAACAAAAGAAACAAAGGAACTTAATGTCCTTTCGCCGTTAGTTGGAACCCTTACAATGCCTGCTGGAGCAGGCTCTTTCTGGATGACCGGCGGAGTGGCTGGTGACAATGAGGCTATCAATATACGTAGAATTTGGGCTGATATACTTACTCCGATCGGAAAATTTAGAATCGGAAGGCAGCCTTCTAATTGGGGGTTGGGTATTTTCCAAAATGACGGAAGAGGCGCACAAGCTGATTTCGGAGATACTGCTGACAGAATCTTATATATTATTCAATATGATGCTGAAGATGTTGGCACAATTACCGGTGGAGTGTTGTGGGACATAGCATATGAAGCGCAGGATGACCAACGATTAGGTTATGGCGGAACAGTCAGAGAGCTTGGCATGCCAGGAAACTCCAGAGATACACAGCAATATGCTGCATTCTTTTTAGTTGATCGACCAGAGTTAACTGCAGGGCTTTTGGGAGGAATAAGAAGGAGAAATGGGAAAAATGGCGCTGTTACAATGCAGGTAACTGATGCTATGCAAAATCAGGTGTGGGCAGGAATAGATGGGGACACCCTCTTATACTTTGTTGATCTGTCTGCTAGGTATCAATATGAAAATTACAAAATCCAATTTGAAGGAATTTATATAGGTGGGAATGTTACAACTGGGTTAGCTGTTGATGCAATACCGTTTCGAGGTCTGGGGGCAGCAAACCCATCTGATCCATGCGGAAGCGGAGGAATCATCTGCTTACCAGCAAACCAGCCCATGCAGGTGTTTATGGCTGCCCTTGA
>CAZLRI010000195.1:0-5170 GCA_964561745.1 uncultured Pseudobdellovibrionaceae bacterium
AACCATCATCTTATTGCATTGATCTATAACAGTTCTAGAAAAAATAGAATACAGCAGATACCTCGGCAGAATTTTATCTTTGCATGTCAATACCGCGAACCCTGTTGAACATATAGCACCATCAAATTTTTTAGGCACAATCGCAAATGCTTTCAAATATGGTCGAACTGTTGACATAAGAACATCGTTGTGATGTATTACGCGCCGAGCTCTTGATGGCGCATCTTTACCAATGATCTCCCTTGCATTTTTTATGACCCCTGTACCATTTTCAACTGAATCTATATCAATGTATCGAAACTTATTGTCAGGAAAGTTTCGCGTAGGATCAATTGATTCCCTATTAATCTCAACAATCTTTTCATTCAATGTGGCGACTTCCCAGTCCTTCGGTATCTGGCCGATTTCTGTATTTTTAAAATCTTCGTTTTTCATATTTCGCTTAACGAGTTTCAAGAGCAGATATCAGAACAAAAGTTTGTAACACTTTATTTCTCAAATAACTATAGAATCTCCTTAATCGCCGATAAAACAATAAAGTAATCATTATGGAAAGTGCTGTCAGAGAGAGGTTCCAACGAGAGAAAGCAACTATTGTGTAGATGCCCATAAACAATGATTCAATTGCAAATACAACAAACCATCCTCTATATAAACTGTAATAGGCATTAAAAGATAGGACATGGCTGGTTAAATCTTTAGCCGAGGCAAGCATATAGCATAAATTCCAAGTCTCATTATCCGATATTTTTTCCTGCTTGAAGTAAACTTTTGCAGACTTCAAAACTTCTTGTTCCTTTTCCGTAAAGTTATCCTTTTTCTCTTTGATGACCATGTTTGCTATTGCCTGGATTAAATGCCCAGTGAAATAACCAACAATTAGCCATAAGGGAGAACTGGATAGATTAAAATCAGGTGCTCTCATGTCAAATAGAATTGAGTTGCCGTAGACTACCATCAAGGCGACAGAACCTACAAGCAGATACCCTATCTGGTCATACAGATTGAACTTTGAAAAAGCGTTATTCATACTCGCCCCAATAGATTTGCTAAACCATGATTATAAGATAGTCTATGCCAATTGCCGCGGTAATCATTGAGTTCTGTTTGAAAATATATCTCGCCATTCTCCAGAATGTCTACCCAAATATTGCCATAATATTTTGTGGATAAAACTTTCCCATAGCGCGCATACAGTTCTCTGGCATACTCGACACCTTCTGCAACAGATACCACTGTCAGATCAGGATTGATAGCGTCTAAAATCTCTTCGGAGATATGATTCAGGCTGCCATGATTCGGGGCAAGCAGGACATCACTTTTAAGATGCGCCTTCCCATAGTAAGCGATAATATCCTCCCATGCCTCTATAGTGGTATCTCCACTCAACAAAACTTTCTTCCCAGCATAATGCACTCTTAATACAGAGCTCAAATGGTCGTAGTCTTCATCGGCACTCGCGTTCGCTTCTTTCACTAATTGTGGTGTTGGCGACAGGATTTCTATTCCGTCATCCGTCCAATAATTGCCGCTTTGCCCCCGGTAGAGATTGAGAACTGTAGGATTTCCTGTGCTTTTCCTTATTCTCTGATAAAAATCCCAATCCTCCTTATCATATGGCGAACTTTTCCAAGTATCCAAGTCTATTTTTTTATCGTTCTCCGTATCCCAAAAATTTAGGAAAGGCTTCTTGCTATAAAGTTCTCTAATCCCAGACATGTGATCCATATCAGGATGTGTAAGAATGAATCTAAATATCTCCTTGTCTTTAAAATTGTTTGTTATGTACTCAATAGGACTTGTTAGTTTTGCTTTCTTCTCAACGACCTCCATATAAGCTTTCTGAGTGGCAGAAATAGACCTTGAATCGTCTATGTCTATTACTGTCAGTCTTTGAGGGAAATTGATTATTGAACAATTCCCTTTTCCCACATTTAAAAAATGAAAAAATAACTCACTCATGCTACTTACCTCCTTGCAACTGTGTTATTTTCCTTGTAATTAATCATGAACCTAATCATGAACCTAATCATGAACCAATTTCACATAAGCACATACTTAACGCTCCGTCCTTCGCCAGTCTTTTTAATAACTTTCATATCAACCAATTTCAAAAGCTCATCCAGCGCTGCTCTATTTGAGATGTTAAACATATCTCTTACATCTCTATTTGTAATCTCCTTCTTTTCTATCATTCTCTCCACAATCTTCATCTGCCTTTCGGTAAGGGCTATCTGTCCTTTATCCTTGAGGGCTTTGATGTCCTTGCTGAGACCGATAACCTTCTTTCTTACAGCTTCAATGCTGACTGCAACCCCGTTAGTGAAGTATTCCAGCCAGGCTGTAATGTCTACGCTCTTTGGATCAACAGTTCTTAATGCCGCATAGTAGGCGCGGCGATCCTTGTCATAATAGTCATCAAGGGCAAAGAACCTTTTAACATCAACACCTCTCTTGAATAAGACAATAGAAGCCATAACTCTTGCCGTCCTTCCGTTCCCATCAATAAAGGGGTGAATCCTGACAAGCTCGTAATGCGTTATTCCTGCTTCGACAACGGGATCTATTTCATTGACCTTCGTCGAATTGAACCATTCAAAAAATTCATCGGTTAAATTAGAAACCTCTTCTGTCGGCGGCGGCATAAATACAACTTGCCCTGTTATTTTATTTCCGACAATCACTTGGCGATTTCTGAATACACCTTCATCCTTCGGATCGTCAAGAGTATCTTTGGTCACAATCTTGTGAATCTTCAGGATGTCTTTTGATAGAAAGGGGCTTTTCTCGGCGAATAACGGAATCTTTTCTAATGCCTCAAGATAGTTCAAAACCTCCTGTTTATCTTTCCTTCTGACCATGATATCCCTGCCGGAAGCTAAATCAGTTACCTCATCAAGAGAAAGTAAATTGCCTTCAATCGCAGTGGAGGAGTGGGCGCTTCTTATAAGGGCATCCCGTCTCAGTGAGACCTCCCATTTAAGAATGAGGGGTGAATTTAAGATTATCGCCCTTGCTTCAGAGATTAATGTAAGGTTTTTGACTATCTTATCCGTGTACTTAAAATTCGGCTTAAACATTATTTGCCTCCCTTTAACTCCTCAAGATAGCCTTCGAGCTTTTTCTCAACGTCAAGAAGCTCTTTTTCTATCTTCCGCATATCCTGCCATTCTTTTTCTATATCAATTTCTTCAGTTTCTTCTTCAGGGAATACATATAGCGTGACGTTGAGATTGAAGTCGTTCTCCTTTATTTTTTCATCAAGACCGATTACTTCTGAGAATCCTTCTATCTCGGTAAATTCTTTATACGCATTTGCAATCTTATTTATATGCTCATTGCCAAGGCGGTTGAGTTTTCTTACCTCGGGATGCTGTTCATATTCTCTGCTTGCATTGATGAATAAGACCTGGCCTTTTCTCTTTTTGTGCTTATTCTTATTCAAGATGAGGATTGCCCCAGGAGCTCCTGTGTTATAGAAAAGCTTTTCAGGCAAAAGAATAACCGCTTCTAATAAATCGGCATTAAGTATTGATTCTCTTATCGCCCTTTCTTTACCTCCCCTGAACAGGCAGCCGTTGTCTATTACAATCCCGACACGGCCTTTTTTATCATCTGCAGATGCAAGCATGTGTTGTACCCAAGCCCAGTCTGCGGATTGCCGAGGGGGAAAACCATATCCAAAACGCTCCCTCCAGAATTCACCCTTTTTCAGAACTACCTCATCAAAACCGTCCTGATTCCACGGGGGATTTGCAACCACAACATCGAATTTCTTTATCCCATCTCCTTCCTTAAATTTTGGATAAAGAAGTGTATCTCCATAGGCAAGCTTTGCATTTCTAATATCATGAATATAGAGGTTCATCTTTGCCAGAGCAAGAGTCTTGTGATTTGCCTCCTGCCCGAAAAGAAAAAGTTTGTCCGCCTTATTGCGGCCAAGGTTATCCTCAGTATGCTGATATGAGCATATAAGCATTCCTCCTGACCCTGATGTGGGGTCATATACACTTTCTCCGGGCCTTGGGTCGAGTATCTCAACAAGGAGTTTGATTACTTCTCTGGCTGTATAAACTTCTCCTTCTTTGGCTTTCTGCGGAGCAAAATATCTTAGTATCCACTCATAGGCATCACCGAGAATATCAGGAGATACGTGATGAAGTGGTTTGGCGCTGAAAAGCTCTACAAGCTGTCTCAGGATTTCCGCATTCTCCCTGCTGGAGGTAAACTGGACAAAATCCACATTTTCGAAGACATCCTTTAACTCCGGGTTCCTTTCAGCAAGGGTCTTCATTGCCTTTGAGAAATTCTCGGGGAGCCTTGCAGGGTCTTTCCTTATGCTCTCCCAGAGAAGGTCTTCGGGGATATCAAAATCATGATAGATAGAGTTTTTTGCTTCCTCTTTTGCCTCGTCATCTGTCAGATGGTCTGAAACCGCCTCTTTGTATGCTGCATCAAACTCCAGCTCCCATTTGTCGCTTATTCTCTTATAAAAAAGGAGTGTAAGGATAAATGAATAATCAACCCTTGTCCTTATAAGGTCTGCTGCTGCCTTAAGAAGACCTTCGAGATCGCCTCTGGTTAACTTGCCCTTTGAGATGGTAAGTGTTTCAGAAATTAGTTCCTCTTTACTTATGAGCTTATAGATCCTTTTTCTTGCATCCGAAGGATCAAGCTCAACTGAGAGAAGTCCCTTTTTCCTCAACTCAGAAAGTACAACATTCACCTGGTCGGATCGCGGCGTTGTGGGATGTTCGTGGATTTCTTCTTTAAGCGCCTCAACAGCATCCTCAAAGCGGAACTCGCCAGTCTGAAACTTACCCCAGAGCATCTCATATCGCTTATTAATCCATTTAGGAATCATAAAGGCTCCTCCAAATATATAAGTTAAGAATAATTATACTTATACAATAAGTAAAAAGCAATGATTATTTTGCTACATTCACTAAAAAACATTTAACCCCTTGTTTTTATTGGATAAATATTCATAGGTCAGCAAAAGATATGTTGTTTATTTTAAATTTTTTTAAAAAAGTTTTCTATTTCCCCTTGACTTTTAGCCTCGAAAACCCTATAAGAAAGTATAAAAAATAAACAAGGAGGAAATATGTATATCAAGAAAGAAGACGTCGGTTATTTCGAGCAGCTCCATAAGAGGCTGGATGAGGCA
>CAZLRI010000196.1:0-5169 GCA_964561745.1 uncultured Pseudobdellovibrionaceae bacterium
ATGCATTTGCTGGACTATAAAATTGTATTTCGCCGCCAATAAACATAGTTTTTTACCTCATTATTAAGTACTCCCTGCTTTGAGACTGTGTTGCAATTGCTTTTTTGCTCTTTTTTGTCATTCCTGCACAGGCAGGAATCCAGTAAAATCAACACGTTCTGGATCCACGCTTTTGCGAGGATGACAACAAAAAGCAATTGCGACACAGTCTCTTTGTCAAAGAGGGAACCCTCATTTATATTATCGGTTGAATGACATGTGAAAGTTGCTAAAGATGCGCAAACTTAGCTATTTTTTTCATAAAATCATGGAAAAAGGGTATAGAATATTTTTGCTCCGTCTGACGCCTTTTTCTTCGTCTGACGCCTTTTTCTTATAACCATTTAAAACTATTGCGATTTTATTTGCTATGCTTTATAGCCCTCATGCATATGACTTTGACTTCAAAGACAGATCAGCCAATAGGTATATTTGATTCTGGAATAGGTGGGCTAACCGTATATTCAGAGATAAGGAAAAAACTACCAGATGAATCTCTTATCTATTTGGGTGATACAGCAAGGGTTCCATATGGGACCAAGACAGCAGAGACAATTATTCGCTATTCAATTGAAAATGCTAGGTTTTTGCTGCAACGTAAGGTTAAGGCTATTGTAGTGGCGTGTAATACTGCATCAGCATTGGCATTATCGCATCTTAAATCAGAGATTGATGTTCCGGTTATTGGCGTTGTTATGCCCGGAGCAAAGATCGCTATTGAAAAGACAAAAAAAAATATAATTGGGGTAATTGGGACAGAGGCAACTGTAGCAAGTAGCGCATATGCAAAGGCGCTTAGATCTCTTAGTAAGGATGTAAAGGTTGTTAGTCAGTCTTGTCCACTTTTTGTGCCCCTTGTTGAAGAAGGTTGGATAGATAATGAAGTGGCTGAAGTTGCGGCAAAAACATATCTTTCAGGGATGAAAGAAGAGGGGATTGATGTTCTGGTGCTTGGATGTACTCACTACCCGTTATTAAAAAAGGTTATATCTAATGTTGTAGGATCTGAAATTTTGCTGGTGGATTCAGCTTCAACAACTGCAGATGCTTTGGATTTGCTTCTTTCTGAATATAAGTTGAAAAAAGCCTCCAAAGAAAAAGCAAACCATCAAATCTATGTAACTGACCTGCCAGCTCGTTTTGAATCTATGGCAAGAAGATTTTTAGGAGATGACATCCCTCAGATAAAACATGTAGTGATATGATTTAAAAACCAAAAACCGTTAAGTGGTGTTCGTACATCATAACTAGGTGTCTTTGATATCTAAATTAAGGCGCGCACAAGTGTTTGTAATCAACAGAATCTTGTTTTCAAAATCTAAACAAGCTTCTGTTGAACAAACACTAGTGAAAAGTTATGTATTGTTATGTGGTTTTTAGCGATGTACGATTGACGACTGACGCACAACAGTTTTTTGTGAGTATTTAAAATATCCGGTTGCAATTCATATTGTTTGTGTTAAAAAACGCCCAATTTTCAAAGTGTTGTAAAATCAATTAATTAGGAGGATCAATGTTCAAGGCACCCAAATATTTTGGGGTTTTCCTGATATTAACAAGTCTTTCCTTTTTTTCAATACAAGCAAATGCTGTTACAGAAAAGGGATTTAAATCTCTGCATATTTTTACAAAGGTTTTAAATTACCTTGAGGAAAACTATGTAGATGAAATAGATGATCAAAAGGTGATTCAGGGGGCAATATCAGGGATGCTCAGAACCCTTGATCCTCATACAGTTTATATGTCACCGGAAGTGTTTAAAGAGCTGAAGGTTGATACTAAGGGTCGTTTTGACGGCATTGGTATTGAGGTTGCTGTCAGGGACAATGCTTTAACAGTAATTGCGCCTATTCGCGGAACACCAGCAGATAAAGCAGGTATTGAACCGGGCGATGTGATAGTCAAAATAGATGGCAAATTCACTGAAAACATGGATCTTACAGAGGCTGTAACCAGATTGCGTGGTTCGCGCGGCAGTCGTGTTTCGCTTACAATTTTAAGAGAAGGAAATAAGAAACCTTTTGAGTTTAAAATATTAAGAGAGCCAATCAATGTGCCAAGCGTTAAATATCAGGTGTTAGATGGCAATTACGGATATGTTGGTATTAGTTCATTTCAGGAAGGTACAGCCAAGGATTTAAGAAAAGCGCTAAAAAAACTTAAAGATGATGATGCTCTTAATGGTTTAGTGTTGGATTTGAGAAAAAATCCCGGTGGATTGCTTGATCAGACAGTTGATGTATCAAATCTATTTTTAAGGAAAGGTGTTATAGTAACAACAGAGAGTCGTAATCAGAAAAAATATCAGGAAGAAGCTACGGTAGAGGGTGACAAGGTTGATTGTCCAATGGTTGTGCTGGTAGATGGTGGTTCAGCTTCTGCTTCAGAAATAGTGGCTGGTGCGTTGCAGGATAACAAGCGCGCAATGATATTAGGAACAAAAACTTTTGGTAAAGGTTCAGTTCAAACTGTTATTGAGCTTGATGATGGCAGTGCCTTAAAGCTGACGGTTGCCAGATATTATACTCCCAGTGGCAGGTCAATTCAGGCTCAGGGTATTGAACCTGATATCATCGTGCCCAGCAAACCTCCAAAGATAGAGGACGATAAAAAACAGTTAAGAGAAGAATCATTGGCTGGTCATCTAGAAGTGCCATCTGAAGATAAAGCAGAACCAGTTGTAAAAAGTAAAAGTGATATTCTTGAGGATGATTATCAGATAAGAGTTGCGTTGGATTATCTGAAAAGCTGGGAGGTTTTTAAGGGAGATGCTTCTCATAAAGATGCTCCTCGTAAAAAAAATGCAGGGAAGAATAAATAACCAAAATAGGATAAGATAAGAAAGGGATTGTAATGAAAAAGATAGGCGTATTAACAGGTGGCGGTGATTGTCCGGGATTAAATGCAGTAATAAGAGCGGTTGTTCGTAGAGCTCTTATGCATGGCAAATATGAGATCATCGGCATAAAACATGGATGGAGAGGCATTGTGGATGCTGAAACAGTGCCATTGGGAAGAGAAAGCGTAACAGGTATTTTGTATCGTGGCGGCACTATATTGGGCACATCAAGAACAAATATTTTTAAGGATGAAGATATAAAAAAGAAGGCATTGGGTAATATTAAAAAACTGGGATTGGACGCTATTATAGCAATAGGCGGAGAAGATACGTTGGGTGCAGCAAAGAAACTTTCTGATTTAGGTTATAAAGTTGTTGGTGTTCCAAAAACTATTGATAATGATCTAAATGGAACAGACTTTACTTTTGGTTTTGATACAGCGGTTAATATTGTCACAGAGGCTATAGATAGATTGCATACAACAGCGGAATCTCACGATAGAGTGCTGGTTTGCGAGGTTATGGGAAGACATGCAGGCTGGATAGCTACTTATGCTGGTATTGCAGGTGGTGCTGACGCGATTTTAATACCGGAAAAACCAGTTAATGTTGATGAAGTGTGCGAAGTAATTAAAAACAGGCATGACCATGGGACGTATTTTAGCATTATAGTTATTTCCGAAGGTGCTAAGTTAAAAACTGATAATGGCGAAAAAGAAACCCTTGCTTCAAGCCGGCTTGATGAGTTTGGTCATGTGCAGCTTGGTGGAGTGGGTCAGGTTCTTGCACAGAAGATTGAAGCAAAGACAGGCTATGAAACCAGAGTTACTGTTTTGGGTCATATTCAGCGAGGTGGAAATCCAACTGCTTATGACAGGGTTCTTGCTACCAGATATGGTGTTGCTGCAATGGATGCGGTTCATAATGGAAAGTTTGGAATCTTTGTTGCCTTACATGGAAAAGACATTGTTGAAGTGCCATTAAATGAAGTTACTGCAAAGCTTAAAACAGTAGATGAAAAGATTTATGAGATGTCTAAGACCTTTTGGGGATATTGATGTTTGTGAAAAAGTCACATATTTAACATTGTGAAAAAGCTTTATTTAATAATAGTTTTGTTCATTTTACTTCTTATTCCAAGAATAAGTATGGCAACAACGAATCCTTGTCTTATTACAAGCATTTCCTTAATTTCGAGTCACGATCTGGGTCATGGCGGAACAGAGAAGATTTACAAAATAACTTACATCAAGAATCATTACGAAGTAACTGTTTCAGCATCCAGAAAGCTTCCTGCACCAGGAGAAGACTCTTTTAAACCATCAAAAAAAGAAATCACACTAGATAAAAACCAAAAAGATATCTTTGCTTTCATAGAAGCTCTTAAAAAAATGAATGTATTTGAGCTAAAGGATCTTTCTGCAAAAGTTCTGCTTCACCCTACGTTCTACGAATTTGAAATCAAAGATTCTTGTAATAAAGCCCATTTATTTGAATATGTTATTGAAGCTGGTCACCATAGCGATAAAAAATATCAAGATTTAATAGATCTTTTTACGCGATTTTTTGAATCAAACTCAATTAATCAATAAATTTTAGAGATAACATCCTTCATTTTAGTGTGCTTATTGATAAAGAGAATGGAGAGATCAGGGGTATGTAAAAATGAAAATGCTACTTTGATGTTGAAAATATATCGACAAAAAAAGATATTCTTAATGCCGATTACAAAAAATAATTATGTTTTATGTTGACCGGAAATTTTAAAAAACTGGATTACCCAAACAACTTGGGTGAAGAACTTTATTTGAGAAATTGTGGAAAAAAGAGGAACGAAATTTTTTCTTAAATTATATTTCTTTTGACTCGCTATGTTTTTACTTATAAAAATATAGGGTGTTGTTTCATAGAAAAAAACTTTTTATACTTTTTGGTATTGGTCTGATGTGGGGGCTTGTAGAAACTTTCGGATCGCCATGTATTCGTGGAGCTTGTGGTCGAGAGTTTGGAGGGGCAATACTGGCAGGGACCTCATTTTTGTTTATATCGTCCTCATATTTTTTCTGTAAAAAAACTGCTGACATATTAATGGTATTGGTAGTCGCAGTCTTGTTAAAATTGCTGAGTTCGCCTCTTTTTGGCATTCCACTCTTTCATCCGTCAATAATTAATCCTGCATATGCTTTTTTTAGCCAATTTTTTCTATTTTATCTATTTATTAGCATTGTTAATAAAATGCATCTTTCGGATTTTTATAAAGGAGCACTTGCAGGTACTCTTGCTTCGATCTT
>CAZLRI010000197.1:0-5137 GCA_964561745.1 uncultured Pseudobdellovibrionaceae bacterium
TCTGGCTGAAAGGGGGAGGAAATTAATAGTTTACCTCAACTTATTGAGAAGTTACCCTTTGCACAAGTTCATTTTCTTAAGTACCAACAATTTCCCCTCTTTATTTGATGTGCGATGAGTGGTATGCGATCTGCGTGTATTAAATAAACGCCCATCGAACACCGCCCATCGCTCATCGAAGTTACATCTCATCTTGTAAGGGCCAAAACCGTTGCTGTTGTTGAAAGACCAAAACTGGCAATACCTAGCATAAAACTAATCCACGCTGAAGGAGCCATCCATCTTTGTTTGATCATAATTGTATCACCTGGATTTACTTTGTCAGATTCCTTACCCTTTTTCCGTTTTCCGTCTAAACCAATAATCTTATATGAATCTGTTCCACGATCAGTCAAACCACCAGACAAAGATATATACTGGTTTACAGTATAGTATGGACTAAAGGAATAAGCGCCCGGAGAAGCAACTCCACCTAACACAAATACCCTATCTTCATAAGAAGGATAAAAGACAGTATCACCTGGAATTGAAGCAACATTATAATCAAATGTTGTTTCTTTTGTTATTAAATTAGGGACAACTACAACATCGCCGCTTTGCACAGCAAACTCTTCCAATGACTTATCATCTATAGAAATCTCCTTTACCTTTTTTTCACTATCTTCATATCTTATAACCCTAATAGATTCCTTTATAGCAACTGCTGGATTAAAACCTCCGGCAAGCTCCAAAACTGCTTTAAGGTTCTCCTCTTTATTTAGTTCATATGTATCAGGCCGCTTCACAGCTCCTACAACCCTTATAACAGTACTTCTTAAAGGGACAAAGATCACATCATTATCCATGAGATATGGATTATCATTCAGGCTGCCAAACAATTTAAATCTTAAAAGATCAACTGTTTTCTCATTGCTATCACGTCTTCTCAGTTCAATAGTTCTTTCTGATGCATTATCAGTCAGACCACCAGCTATATCTATTGCTTCAGCAAGCCTTGAAGAAGCTGGCATATGATATGTTCCAGGTTGACTAACCTCTCCTAATACATGCACTTGATAACCAATTCCCATTAACGCAGAAGTCCCCATATCAGAACCCTGCATCATCATTCCAGCCGAAGAATTTCCATTTGATCCAGCACCCATTTGTCTTGAATCTGAACCAAGATTTTGTCGGTTCTTTTCCAAACGAAAACTCTGCGCAGGTGAATCAAAATTTCTATCACTTCCAGTAGTAGATAATCTATATGGAGGAGTTTGTGCAATTGATGACAACGGTGAAATTACTATTATTACAAAAATAATAAACAATGAAGTAAATCTTTGAAACATTTAGAACTCCTTTTATAAAACTTTCTTTCTCAAATAGTTAACCAATGTTTGATTTAAATATTATTTAATCTTGAACTTTTGACAAAAAAATAACTTTTTATTGAGTGGATGCGTTAAAAAGTTACCCTTAATTACAATATTCCTTTTATTTTTTCCGCATCTCTTAGAAACATAGCTACTGTTTCTTTTGTATATGGATGGACAATCATACCTTCCAGAAGATTGGGGATAACTGTTACTATATGAGCACCTGCATCCAGCCATTCGATTACATTTAAAACTTCTCGAGTAGAAGCAGCAATGATTTTTGCTTTTAATTTATTTTCATCAATTAAATGACGCAATTTGCTAATCTCTTCTCTGGAATCATACCCCATATTATTTACTCTTCCGCAAAATATTGATACATAGCTAGCTCCAGCTAAAGAAGCTAACAAACCCTGCTGCGCACACATCATAGCTGTGACATTAACTCTTATATTATGCTTATTTTCCAATTCATTAACAATTGCAAGATTATCGAGTTCACCATTTGGACCATGAACTGTTACTTTAACATTTATATTGTTGGCAAGTTTTGAGTATTCAATTGCTTCTTTGACCATCCCATCTTTTTCATTAGTTGTAACCTCAACAGAAACCGGATAAGGGGCTACAAGACGTGCAATCTGAACAATACGTTCTTTAATACCAGCAATACCACCGGTGCAACCATCCTTAAACATAATAGTTGGATTAGTCGTTACTCCACGAATTATTCCTAAATTATGGTACTTTTTGATTACTTCAACATTACTTGAATCCAAAAATATCGGCATAGCATCTCCTTTTTTGTTTTATTTCATCGATTCCCATTTCATCTCTGAAACTTTCATTTCAGGATGAGATACAATTAAGTGCCAAATCACTGCTTGAAAAGACTCTGCATGTGGAGTGATTGTAGCATCATTCACAGTTGGAACGATAACACATGAATCAGCAAGTTTTGCAGTATAACCACCATCCTTACCAACAATCCCTAAAATTTTTGTTCCAACTTTTTTTGCATAATCCAAAGCATGGACAATATTTGAACTAATATTTTTTTCAGCGTTCCCACCACCAACAGATAACACAAAAATAGCGTCTTTGCTATTCAACCGACTACCCTTCAGCCAATCAACAAATACTGTATGCCATCCATTGTCGTTAGTTCGTGCACTTAATTCAGAGACATTGTCTGTTGGCGCATAAGCTTCAATTCCGGCAATTTTTCTAAAATCATTAACAGCATGAGCTGCATTTCCAGCACTTCCACCAACACCTATAAAAAATAAGCGTCCTTCATTTTCACGTAATTGTGTCAAATTTTTTACTAATGCTTCAATCGAATTAACATTAATATTATTTATTACTTCTGTTGCTTCACCCAAATATTGTTTTATATATTCCATATTCGCACCTCCGTTAAAAATTCATTAACACCTTTGTGCCATCTGTGTCAAAATCAAATAACAGCTCTTTTAAACCCGCTGCTGTCATAGCTTTACGCAATCTACTTTTTCGTCCTCCATCACTTGAACAATAAAACATTAGAAATCCACCACCACCTGCACCCATCAGTTTTCCACCAAGAGCACCTTCTTTAATCCCCACATCATATAAATTATCAATATTGCTATTAGAAACTTTATTAGAGGTTCTTTTCTTAACAAGCCAATGTTTATGCAAAAGTTTCCCAAAATCATCCAAATTACCCTTTTCAAGGGTATTTTTAATCATCATACCAATTTCTTTTATCTCGTGATATGTCTCACAAACAATCTGTGATTGTTTAGCTCCATCACTCTGTTCTCTTAATACGTCGCAACTATTTCTTCTGATTCCAGTATAAAAAAGCAGAATATTATTTCTTAGTTCATCCATATCATGATGAGATAAATATATAGGAGTAACTTTTACTGACTGATCCTTTGCAATTTCCAAACAAGTTATTCCACCAAATGCAGCTAAATATTGATCATGCTTACCTGACGGGTGTTTCAAAATATCCATCTCGATCTTGCAAGCTTCTTCAGCCAAATCCTTTAATGAAGCATGAACTCGCTTATACGAGTGCAATGCCATAAGTAGAGCAACTGTAAAACTTCCAGATGATCCCATTCCTGTTCCAGATGGGACATCAGCCATTGCTGATATCTCAAGCTTATCATTTACATTAAGCAATTTAAGCGACTCTCTTACCAGATCATGTTTTAATTCAGCAACATCAAAAACCTCTTCGGTCTTCGAGTATTTTACACGCAATACATCCTGAATACTTGGCTTATTTACATTGATATAAACATATTTATTTATTGCCGCACTCAATATAAAACCACCATAATTGCTGCAATATCCGGGCAAATCTGTACCACCTCCACCCAAAGGAATTCTTAAGGGCGCCCGCGTTATAATCATATATAAACTCTCTTTCCGGTTTTATTTGACTCATAAACTGCATTAATACACTTTAATGCTTTAAGACCGTCAACACCATCAGCAAGCACTCTTCTTTGTTCTAAAATTGCACTTTTAAATTCTCGCCACTCATCACAAAAAGAAATATCTTCATTCGGAAATTCAAAATAACTTTCTTCTGGCACAACAGATTTATCTGCTTTAACACCCAAAATTAACTTTGGAATACCGTAATAACCCGTCAGTCCTTTTAATTTCAGATATCCTTTCTTGCCAAAAATCTCAAATGAAAAATCATTTTTCCATTCTGTCCAACTAACATGTATATGCGCTATTCTCTGACCTGCTGTGGATAAAGTAAAAAAAGCATTATCTTCGATTGTATCTGTGCCCCAATTATAATTACGCGTAAATCCATATGCCTCTGAAAAATCACCTAAAAACCAGCGACAAAGATCGACCATATGAACACCTTGATCCATCAATTCACCACCGCCAGATAATTTAACATTGCCGCGCCATTCTTTATCATATCCAGCACGACCTCCATGTCCATAATGACCCCTTATATACATCAAATCCCCTATTACACCTGCATCACATAATTCTTTAGCTTTCCAAATATGTGAAAAATGACGATGATTAAAACCTGTTTTAATAATTAATTTATTGGATTCAGCAAGCTTCACCATTGTTTCCGCATCGTTAACTAAAGTTGCAAGCGGCTTTTCACATAAAACATGCTTATTATTTTTAAGGGCATTAATTGCAATTGGCGCATGAAGATGATTCGGCGTAGTTATAATCACAGCATCAATATTTGGATGTTTTGTTAAGGTTTCCCAATCAACAGTGACATCCTTTGCACCAAGCTCTGATGCAAGCGTTTTTGCTTTTTCCAGATCAACATCAGCAATAACTTCTATAACTGAATCACCATCAGCTAATGCAGCTACACCACGTTTTTTACCTATTAATCCAGCTCCAACAATACCAACTCTCATACCTACCTCTTAAGTGTAAACAAATATGGATCAACACGTCTCAACGCAAACCAATCTGTACCTTTTAATTTTTCTGCAGAAAGTTCTTTCCAATTATCATGCACAGCACTTATTAAACGACCTGTAATTCCATTTGATTGTTCAGACACCAAATATTTAACCAACTCAACGGTGTTTTGAACAGAATTACCACCTTTCTCTTGCTGGTTTATCGCTTCATTTAACAAATCTTCTCCTATTTTACTAGCGACAGCCAACACCTCATTCAGCATTGAAGTATTTATAGCACCGGGGGCTATTGCATTCACATCTATACCATAACATGAACTTCTAAAGCCAAAATTTCTGTTAAACGAACAACTG
>CAZLRI010000198.1:0-5132 GCA_964561745.1 uncultured Pseudobdellovibrionaceae bacterium
TGATTTCTTCTGCGGCTCTGGAACTACGCTTGCTGTTGCTGAAAAATTGGGCCGCAAATGGATCGGCTCTGATCTTGGCAAATTTGCTATCCATACCACACGCAAAAGGATGATCAGCGTCCAGCGCCAATTAAAAAAAGAAAGTAAAGACTACAGAGCCTTTGAGATTCTGAATCTAGGAAAGTATGAGCGACAATATTATGTAGGCGTAAACGAGAGTCTTCGTGATGAGGAAAAACGCAAACAGCTTGAGTATAAGGAAAGAGAATTTGTTGATTTAATCTTGCACGCCTACCGTGCCGATGCTGTAACTGGATTCAAGACCTTTTCAGGCAAAAAAACTTCGCGTCTTGTGGCAATCGGCCCTATTAACCATCCAGTAACACGTGATTTCATTAACGAGATTATCAAGGAGTGTCTGGATAAGCATCTTACGAAAGTTGATGTGCTGGCCTTTGAGTTTGAAATGAGTTTATCTCCTCACGCTCAAGAAGAAGCCAAATCCAAAGGCATTGATCTTATTTTGAAACATATTCCAAGAGATGTCTTTGATAAAAAAGCTGTGGAAAAGAATCAGGTTGTCTTTCACGATGTTTCTTTTATCGAAGTCAAACCTCATTTTAAGAAAATGTCAGTTGCTGTTGAATTGATTGATTTTGGCGTCTATTACACACAGGATTCCATCGATAATGCTGCCGAGACGCTTAAGAATGGCACCAACAAAATTGTACTTGAAGCTGGAAAGATCGTTAAGATTAACAAGGATAAGAGCGGCATTGTGACCCATGAAGTGCTCACAAAAAAATGGACCGACTGGATTGACTATTGGGCTGTTGATTTTGACTTTGAAAGCAAAAAAGAGGTCATTCGCATTCAAGATGAGCATGGTGAATGGGTCGAGAAATGGACCGGCGATTACATATTTGAGAACGAATGGCAATCATTCAGAACCAAGAAAGACCGCTCTCTCGAACTGAAGAGCATATTCTTTGAATATCCCAATAAGGGTCGTTACAAGATAGCCATAAAAGTAGTAGATATCTTTGGAAATGACACGATGAAGATTATTGAGGTGGGTATATGAACGAAAAAAATCTTCTCGAGTTAATATTGGGATACTGTTAGTAAGTATCTCGATAAATTTCCATTTATTTCTAATCGAGAGGCCAGAAAAATCACAGGAATTCATGACACCATAAAAATGTCTCGGTTGTTAAAGCTTTGGGTCAAGCAGGGGGTGTTGGAAAAACAGAAAACAGGAAGTAAAAAAGAGACTCTTTACAGTAAACATGGAAATACACCGTCATTTCCTTTTATTATCACGGGCAGTGATAATAAAAAGTAGTATTGAAATATAATCAATATTATCAGCTAGTTGCAGAAAGGGCTATTTTCACCATGGCGCTACACCCTAAATTTCCAAATTCTCCGTGTGCAGTTCTTGATCCTGATTTACGCTGGTTTCCAGCTGATGAAGCCCTGCGAGAAAAGGATTATGGAAAGCTACTTCCGCCGCTTGTTGCAAAGCTTCGCCGCGAAGTAAAAACTTGGCGTGACTCTGGTTATGATGGTGCAAGCTCAACAAGTATCGCGCTTCTCAATTGGTGGTTTAAGCAAAATCACTATTTACCAAGCAAGGATGGCACGACGTTTCAGTTTCAATACTATTTTGCCCAAAGAGAAGCTATTGAAACTCTGATCTATATTTATGAAGTTGTAAAAGCCAAAGATAAATATGATTTAATGCGCTTTGACAGTTCCGGTATATTAACTGCGGGCATGTTCTCTGAAAATTGGCGGCGTTATGTCATTAAGATGGCTACTGGTAGTGGTAAAACAAAGGTAATGAGTCTAGTTCTCGCTTGGTGTTATTATCACAAGCTGTATGAGGAAGATTCAAAACTTGCCAGAAATTTTCTTATTATATCGCCGAATATTATAGTATTGGAGAGGCTAAGAAACGACTTTGACGGCTTGAAGATATTTTTTCAAGACCCTGTTCTGCCTGACAACGGTTATGAGGGAAGAAATTGGCGAGATGATTTTCAGCTAACTCTGCATATTCAAGATAATCTTAGCCATATACGAAAGACAGGCAACATCTTTCTTACAAATATTCATCGCGTATATGAAGGATCCAATACTAATCTTAGTGCCCAAGATGACAATACTATGGACTATTTCTTGGGTAAAAAGGCTGTGGCAACCACCAACGAATCATCAGTCGACCTGGATCAGATTGTTAGGGATATTGACGAATTGATTGTCTTAAATGACGAGGCACACCATATCCATGATGAAAGACTGGCATGGTTCAAATCAATTGAAGATATTCACAACCGCCTAAAGATGAAAGGCGATGAACTGGCATTGCAGGTGGATGTAACAGCCACACCGCGCCACAACAATGGTTCAATTTTTGTTCAAACAATATCCGATTATCCATTGGTTGAGGCAATTCATCAAGATGTAGTAAAACATCCAGTAATTCCGGATGAAGCAAGCCGCAGTAAACTCCAAGAGGAACAGAGCTCAAAGTTTACCGAAAAATACCGCCAGTACATTCATCTTGGTGTCATTGAATGGCGCAAGGCATATGAAGAACATGCTAAGGTTGGTAAAAAGGCGGTCATCTTTGTGATGACCGATGACACGAAAAACTGTGATGAAGTGGCTGAATATTTGTCGAACACTTATTCCGATTTCAAAAATAAGGATTCGGTTCTAGTTATTCATACCAAAAATAATGGTGAAATACCTGAGTCATCAACTGGAAAGAATAAAGATGAACTGGAAAAGCTTCGCAAGCTTTCAAACGAAATAGACAAGCTGGATAATCCTTACAAAGCGATCGTTTCTGTCTTAATGCTTAAAGAAGGATGGGACGTCCGCAATGTTACAACTATCGTGGGACTTAGAGCATATTCATCACAGAGCAATATTCTTCCAGAACAAACTCTTGGACGCGGACTGCGTCGTATGTATTTTGGCGAAGATATAACAGAATATGTAAGTGTTGTGGGAACCGATGCGTTCATGAATTTTGTCGAATCAATAAGATCTGAAGGTGTTGAACTTGAGCGGCGTAAGATGGGAGAAGGATCCGAGCCAAAGACCCCCATTGTGGTTGAAATTGATCACCAGAACACAAAAAAAGACATTGAAGCGCTTGATATTGAAATACCTGTGTTATCACCACGCATTTACAGGGAATATAAAAATCTTTCCTATCTCAATATCAATCGTTTCGGCCACAAAAAGATTTCCATAAAGCAATTCTCGGACGATGAGAAACGTGAGATCGTCTTTAGAGATATTTCCAATGGTGAAGTCACTCATAAAACAATGTTTGATGCAGACTTTATCCCTGATTATCAGAGTGTTGTTGGCTATTTTACGCAGACGATAATGAAGGAATTAAGACTATTCAGCGGTTTTGATGTTCTTTATGGCAAGGTTAGAGATTTTATAGGTGGACATCTATTTGAACAGTCCGTGGATCTGAATGATTTAAACATTCTGCGAAACCTTTCGGAACTCGAGTCCACTAAAACAATCATTGAGACATTTAAGAAAGAGATCAATGCCCTAACAGTGTTAGATAAGGGTGAGGCTGAAATCCGTGATACGATAAAAATAAGCAAATGCCGGCCCTTTGTAGCAAAAGATCAGGGCTATCTTATACCAAAGAAATCGCCATTTAATAAAATAATAGGAGACAGCCATTTTGAACTGGAATTTGCCAGCTTTTTAGAAAGTTGTGATGACATCATTTCGTATGTTAAAAATTATTTTTCAGTGCATTTCAAAATAGATTATAAAAATGCAGATGGGTTCATTGCAGATTACTATCCTGATTTTATCGTGAAGAAAACACCAAATGAAATATGGGTCATTGAAACAAAAGGACGCGAAGATCTGGACGATGTCGAAAAGATCAAGCGACTGGCCCAGTGGTGTAATGATCTGAATAAAGCTCAATCAAAGGTACAAATCGGCTGGCTTTACATTGAGCAAGAGCAATTCGAGAAGTATAAGCCAAAGAATTATTTAGAGTTGGTAAAACTATTTAATAAGAGCGCGTAGAGGTCTTTTTATGATAGAAATCAGAATTCATGGTCGAGGCGGTCAAGGAGCTGTAATCGGAGGGATGCTGCTGGCTAAAGCTGTGTTTGCCGAAGGAAAATATGTTCAGGCATTTCCTTCTTTTGGTGTTGAAAGAAGGGGCGCTCCAGTTGAAGCTTTTGTAAGAATCGATGACCATATAATTAATGCCCGATATCAAATCTATCATCCAGATCATATTATAATACTTGATCCAACCCTAATGAACAGCTCATTTGCATTTGCAGGGCTGAAGAAAAACGGAACAATATTGATCAACACAAAAGAATCTCCTGATCATTTTAAGAAACACCCAATAATAAAAGATGCAGTTGAGCTTCAGCTTCTTCTTCAAAACCAATATGACGTTGTTTTAATTGCAACTGGCGCACACAAATCCAGCCCAATGAATATTACAGGCGAAAAGCTTACAGGAGTTATTTCCGGATTAAGCTTTCTTTGTGAACAGTCAAAAGGAAAAAATCAAAAAATTGGCAAAAAGGTTATTGTAATCGGGGGAGGTAACACGGCAATAGATGCTGCAAGGGTAGCAAAACGTTTAGGTTCAAATGTAAAGATTCTATACAGAAGAACGCGGGAGGAAATGCCTGCGTTTAGCCATGCCATAAATGATGCAATTGATGAAGGAATAGATATTAATTTTCTCACATCTCCATGCAGCATTATTCAAAAAGAATCTATGGTGGATGGTCTTATATGTAAGCGCACAAAACTAGGCAATGCAGATGAATCTGGACGAAGAAAGCCAGAGGAGATCGAAGGTTCTGATTTTGAGTTAAAAGCTGATACAATAATATACGGAACCGGAGAAAATCCTGAAATGAAGATCATTCCATCTGCCATGCAGATAAAAGACAATATTATAGTGACTACAGTTGGAGGCAAAACAAGCTGGAACAATATTTTTGCAGCAGGAGATTTTATCAAACAGCCTAAAACAGCTGTTAATGCTCTGTCTTCCGGAAAAAGATCTGCAATCGCAATAGATTGTTTTTTTAGAAAAATAG
>CAZLRI010000199.1:0-5090 GCA_964561745.1 uncultured Pseudobdellovibrionaceae bacterium
ATCAACAGAATCTTGTTTCAAAAACCAAACAAGCTTCTGTTGAACAAACACTAGGAGGGAAAATGACTCTTTATGCTGACAGAGTAACTCGCCTTGATACTGAAAATGCTTTTAAGATCGGTCCTTATATAAGGGGCTTAGAAGAGGCTGGTCACAAAGTAATTAAATGTAATTTAGGAGAACCTGATTTTGCCCTTCCAGAACACATAAAAGAAGAAGTGAAAAGACAGCTTGATCTTGATAATACACATTATGTTGATCCCCAAGGTGTCTTGCCATTACGTAATGCTATAGCAAAACAAATAAGTGAAACAAGAAACATCAAAGTCACGTCAGATAGAGTAGTTGTTTTTCCCGGTGCAAAACCACCAATTGGTTTATGCCAACAAACATACTGCAATGTTGGTGATGAGATAATATATCCATCGCCCGGATTTCCTATCTATGAATCATTCACAAAATATGTTGATGCTGTTCCTGTGCCATTACATTTAAGAGAAGAGGAAGGTTTTAGTTTTAGAGGCAAAGACTTGAAACCTCTAATTACAAATAAAACAAAACTTATCTATGTCTGTTTTCCATCTAACCCAACCGGAGGAGTTGCAACACGCGAGCAATTAGAAGACATTGCTTCTGTTATTAAACAAAAATGTATAGAAGATGTGCGTATCTATTCAGATGAAGTATATGAAAACATTCTTTTTGATGGTTCAAAACATAACTCAATTGCTTCAATACCATTGGTTGAAAAAAATACAATTATTGTAAGCGGCGCATCTAAATCTTTTTCATGGACTGGAGGAAGAATAGGCTGGGCAGTTTTTCCAACTGTAGAAGAAGCCATGGTATTTAAAAACATTAATATTAACTATTTTTCTTGTATTCCTGGCTACAACCAGATGGGAGCTAAGGTCGCTATTGAATCGCCTCAAAGCGCAATTGAAATAGCTAAAATGGTTGCTGCATTTCAGGAACGAAGAGATGTTGTTGTAACAGGGCTAAATACAATTGAAGGCATTAAATGCCAAAAACCAAAAGGTGCTTTTTATGTATTCCCCAACATAGCCGGAGTTTGTAAAAATATAGGCGCACTTGACGCATTTGAGTCTTTGCCAGATGAAATAAAAAAAAGGACATCTCCATCTACATTATTTCAGATGTTTGTGCTTTTTAACTATTATGTAGCCACCATGGATAGAAAATCATTCTGCAGAATAGGAACTGAAAACATGCACTATCTGAGAATATCTATTGCAACTGGAATAGATGATTTAAAAGAGGCTATCAAAAGAATAGGAAAAGCATCTGCAGATAAAGCTGGGTTTTCACAGTTTGTCAAAAAAGGAGATCATCTATTTTAGAAACTAAACCGTGATTGAAAAAATCACGGTTTTTTATTTTAAACAATACCCATATATATGATGGAGGATGCATGAATTTAAATTTCGGTCCAAGAAGAGCTAAAGTTGTAAACATTAAAGACGAAATTCAAAAAGGTTTTTCTTATAACAAATCGTTTTTAACAGATATTGATACATTTGAATTCTTCGACAAAGTTTACAGATCTCTTTGTGCAATAATGTATAACTATGTCCCAGGCAGCGGGCATCCTGGTGGCAGCATATCATCTGGAAGATTTGTTCAAAGCCTTATCTTTAACACAATGGATTATGACCTCACCAATCCAGATGCAAAAGACGCTGATATTATATCCTATGCTGCTGGACATAAAGCCCTTGGTTTATATGGCATGTGGGCATTAAGAAATGAGATAGCAAGGATAAGCAAACCAGAGCTGCTTCCTAATGATGAAAAAAAACAACTACGGCTGGAAGATCTTCTTGGATTTAGACGAAATCCAACAACAAACACTCCTTTATTCAAAAAATATACGTCAAAACCATTGGACGGGCATCCAACCCCAGCAACCCCTTTTGTTAAACTATCAACCGGAGCATCTGGAGTTGGATTAACAGCATCGCTTGGATTAACAATTGGCGCTTTGGACACATACAGAGACGACCCTCCAAAGGTTCATATTGTTGAAGGGGAAGGTGGAATGACGCCGGGTAGAGTGTCTGAAGCACTTGCAGCAGCAGGCACCATGGAATTAAAAAATGCAATCCTTCACATAGACTGGAATCAGGCATCAATTGATTCTGACGCGGTTTGCAGAGAAGGGAATACACCCGGAGATTATGTGCAATGGGATCCTATTGAAATGTGTTATCTACATGACTGGAATGTAATAATTGTTCCTGATGGATTTGATTTTAACCAGATATTTGCAGCCCAACAATATGCCTTAAGTTTAAATAATAGTCAGCCAACTGCAATAGTTTATAAAACTATAAAAGGCTGGCAATACGGAATCACTGGCAAGGCTTCACATGGAGCTGGACATAAGCTTTGCTCAACTGGTTTTTACGAAGCGCTAAAACCATTACTAACAGATCTAAATGAATCATTACCATGTTGTGAAGTTGATAAAACAAGGTGCAAATCTGGATCTAATTCCGAAGAGATCGAATCATGTTATTGGGCAGCTCTAAAAGTTATAAGATCAGCATTGGAAAAAAACAAAGATGTTACAACAAAACTTGGTCAGCAACTGGAAAGTTCCAAAAATAGATTGTTGGAAAAAAACAGAAAAAAAAGAACAAACTGCCCTGATCTAGAACAGATTTTTGACAAAAACAGATTTGATCCTAAAAATACCCCAAAGGAACTTCTTTTAACCGAAGGTTCTGAAATAACTTTGCGTGGAGTGCTTGGAAATGCGCTCAATTACTATAATAAAATATCTAATGGTGCTTTTCTAGCTGCTGCTGCAGATCTTCTAGGTTCAACATCTACCAATAATATAGCCAAAGGTTTTGCTAATGGTTTTTTTCATTCCAGAGAAAATCCAGATGCAAGGCTTTTATCTATTGGCGGAATTTGTGAAGATGCTATTTCAGGTGTGTTATCAGGTATTTCAACTTATGGAATGCATATCGGAGTTGGATCTTCTTATGGTGCATTTATAGCGCCGCTTGGTCATATATCATCACGTCTACACGGCATCGGAAACCAGTCAAAACACGCAATAAATCCAAACGAACCTTATAAAACATTTATTTTGGTGTGTGCTCATGCAGGCATTAAAACCGGAGAAGATGGACCAACACATGCAGATCCTCAATGCTTGCAACTATTAATGGAAAATTTTCCTCCAAAGGTAATGCTTACACTCACACCATGGGATCCACAGGAAATCTGGCCTTTATTAACAACTGCACTTCAACTAAGACCTGCTGTCATAGCTCCATTTGTTACACGGCCAAATGAAAAAATATATAACCGTTCAAAAATGGGGTTAGAACCTGCATCCAACTGTACAACCGGTGTTTATGCCTTAAAAAAGGCTGATCCTGCTTCAAAACTTGATGGGAATATCGTACTTCAGGGAAGCGGAGTCACTTATGCATTTATCGAAGAAACTCTTCCGAAAATAATAAAACAAGGGCTGAACTTAAATATTTTTTATGTTGCTTCAGCTGAAATATTTGATCTTCTTCCAGTTAATGAACAGGAAAAGATTTTTCCATCTACAATAGCGCAGGATGCTATGGGCATTACCGGTTTTACACTTTCAACAATGTACCGGTTCATCACATCTACCTATGGTCGAAAATGCACAATGCATCCGTTTCAAAAAGGTCATTATCTTGGAAGCGGGCAAGCATATAAAGTGCTCGAAGAAGCTGGGCTTGATGGTGAAAGTCAGTTCAAGACCATTATGCGTTATATAAAGGAAAAAAAATAATTTTAACCAATACTTAAAAAGAAATTGCGCCAATGCATTGAATCTGATAGTTTTGAGATATGCCAAAGGGTTATTCAAAAGCAACTAACAACAATACTTCATCTGCAGGCTATCCTGAGATTGAACTTCTGATAGATAGTGAAGATTTTAATGAAGTTAATGAGCAATTTCAGTGCTCATATAATAAATTAGAAAAGATCTCAAAACAGAAAAAAGGGCTAAAAAAGAGTCGTGAAGCAAAACATGCCATGAATTCAATAGAACTTGTAATGGATCTTTTCAGAGAACTCCTAACAATTAAATATCAGCTACAGGAAATTACGCGATCAAAAACCCCAAATTCCCCTCAAAAATAGGCAGGATAGGAAGTTGGCACACATCTTGCGCTTCTCCACAAGCAATTCGCATGTAAAATCAATGATTTAAAGCTTTTATTTAAAAGAGATTTTTATTATAATTAACTCATAAATAAGCAACTTTAGATACCCTGTCTGACGATAATATTAGTGAGGGGAAAATATTGGCGTCTTTGATATTTAAATGCTCGCACAAGTGTTTGTAATCAACAGAATCTTGTTTCAAAACCCAAACAAGCTTCTGTTGAACAAACACTAGGAGGAATACTATGGTTAGAGATATTGCAATTAATCCTATAGCAATAAAAAACGACCCTAATACAAAGATTAAAGCTCAGGTCTATAAGCAAAATTTTAACTCATTTCTTGGCGCAGCCAATGCGTCCACGGCAAAAGGTGAAGGCCTTACAGCTACACTTGATGCTCTTACTTCAATGTCCACGGCAGCTGGATTAGGAGCTAATCAAGCAGGTCTTGGCACTAATTCACAAGCTGTTCTTGCTGCTGCTTTTTCTGGTTTTGGCGCTGCCTCACCATCTCTTGCAGGTGGATCTGCTGTTGGTGCATCTCTTGGATATCCGGGTATGAAATATACTGAAACTGGTGGAATGTTACCAGGCAGCAGTTCAAGTTCTGTAGTCCCGGGGACAGACTACTCTCAAGCTGATATGATTAATACAATGAATCAAAACAACCTACAACTTTTAGAGTTACAGGCTATGATGCAGAGTAATATGCAAGCTTGGAATACAAAATCTAATATCTTGTCTGCTGATCACAGGGCGCGCATGGCAATGATTGAAAAATTTACAACAAGATAAGATAAAAAACGTAAAACCAAAAACCCTGCACTTACCTGCAGGGTTTTTTATGGTTCATTCGTCTTAAACTTGCACGAAATGGTGTAAGTGTATTAATTTAATAAG
>CAZLRI010000200.1:0-5085 GCA_964561745.1 uncultured Pseudobdellovibrionaceae bacterium
TTACACCAGTGTTTGCCGAACTCTCACCATATAGATTTAATAAACTCGCGCTAGAAGCAAGCGGATACCCATGAAAAACTAATAGAGTAAATACTAAAAATTATTTTAATAACGCATAGTTACTCAGATATTTACCAATTATTCGATTAAATTTACTAAAAATAAACATAATTCTTGTATTTTCTGTATTATTAAAGTACAATATTCTTGTATGTATAAATAACACATTGAAAAATAAGAAGATTTTATGTTTATAAAAAGGTCATTAGAAGTTGCTTTACGTAAATATTTGGATCAGCAATCCCAATATAGCAATACACTCTTACTTAGTGGTGCAAGGCAAGTTGGTAAATCAACATTGGTAAAAGAGTGTTTAACAGACCGCACTGCCATTATGTTGAATCTATATGAAATGACCACACTTGCGCGGCAAATTGATGCAACAGAATCATTTGAAGATTTTGAACGACTTATGAAAAGGGAGCTGAATTTTGTTCCATCTCAGGGAACTGTTTTGGTTTTTGACGAAGCTCAGGAATCAAAAAAAATAGGTCAATGGATACGGTTCTTCAAGGAGAAATGGGAATATCAAAAAGTAATAGTACTTGGTTCTATACTATCAAATCTTTTTGAAGAAGAAGTGTCATATCCGGTTGGGCGGGTTGAAGAACTGGTTTTGCGGCCTTTTTCTTTCAAAGAATATCTGCTTGCTGCCAGCAGACAAGGATTAATAGAATCTTTGGATGATTCAGAAATAGATAAACCATTTTTCGAAAAAGAAGCAGAATCTTTTATCAAGCCCTATCTTTCTTATTTGAGAACAGGTGGAATGCCGGAAATAGCAATAGAACATCTTCAAAATGGCAATGAAGACATCTATCCAATGATAGACAAATTTCTCGGGCAATATGCGATGGATATTGAGCGTCACATGAAAGAGATATATAAAACAATGTTTATCTCTGCAATGGATCGAATTGCTGATATTACATGTCATCCTATAAAGAACAGCCAGATTATTTCGACGAACTCTGTTTCATACAGAAAATTACCTAAACTGCTTGAGATAATGGAAAAATGGCATTTAATTCATAAAGTGGTTGCGCAAACAAAACAACCGGAATCATCTGGTGGAATTGCTTCAAAAAGATATTTATTTGATGTTGGCTTTGTTAATTTTTTTCTTAATCATGGATTGCCAGTTGAATGGGTGAAGCGATCAGGTAGTGGAAATATTGTATTTGGAAAACTTCAGGAGAATTTTGTTTGCAATGAACTTATTGCGATGAAACCAGCTTCTACAACAATGTTTAATTATTATAAGGAAACAAAGAACAGTCGTGAAATTGATTTTATAGTTGCATTGAAAAATACTGCAATTCCTATTGAAGTAAAATCACAGGCATCCATAAGCAGAAACAGTCTTATGCCTATGATTTCTTTTTTAGAACAGAATGGGCTTAAAGTAGGCATCTTAATTTATAATGGCAAAATCGGTTCAATAAAAATTAAGGGTAAAAAAATATATACTATTCCTGCTTTTTATGTGGGAGAATTGGAAAACAAAATAGAACAGATGTTGATATGATAAGTTCCTGTGTAAAAATTACATTATTTGTAAATTCTAAATTTAACGTGTATTATGTGATTCATTTTTGATAAAAATAAAGGAAAATAATATGAAAAGAATTATCTTATTTTTAATCTTTCTTTCAGTCGTCTTTGCCCAGCCATTATTTGCAGAAATAAATACAGTTTATCTTAGCAAAAATAATATTGAAGCAGTCTTTGCTGTTAATCCGTATTTTTCTGATGAACAGAGAAAAGATATTGAGAATAATAATAAAGAGCTGGTGCCAGTTGGAGTGCTGATACAGAATTATGGTAAAGAAGATCTGTCTGTTGAAGATATTGGCATTATTCAGGACGATGCCAAAAAAGTGTATATTTCTAAAATTTCACCATATTTAAATAGATCACTTAATCAGATAGTTGGTCCTTCTTTTGGCAGAAATGCTCAGAATGTGACCATGGATGTAGAAGGTATTTATAATAAAAAAGATTCCCTGAAGTTAAGGGTAAATGAAATATTTTATCCTCAGTGGATAAAAGCAGGCGAATCATATTATGGCTTGATCTTTCTTGAGGCAAGAAATGGTTTGTTTCATCCAAGAGAGCTTGAAAATTTAAATGGACTATGGATTGAATTAACAGTTTTGGATTCAAAGTTTGATAATGAGATTTTGGTTAAAATTCCTTTGTCTTTATCTGATGATAAAACTCAGTTAGAACAAATTGAGGTTAAGTCAATAAAACAGGGAAATGCCTTGTTTGAAAATGTTTTTATAGGTGATGAAAATGATAAACCTAAAACAGCAGAATTATATAATGCCTACAGTGAAATTTCAGATTGTTTGTTAAAAAGAAAAGTTAAATTTTCAAATATTCGTGTGAATTCATATGGCAGGTTTGCTGTAGCAAAAATTATGTTTAATCAATATGGAGATTATCTGTCTCATAAGACAGAAACGTTATCTGGTTATTCTATGGTTGATAAAAAAATGGATGATTTTTTTAAAGACTTTAAAGGCTGTAAAATTCAAAATGTAAAAACTGAAGATGAAAAATTAAAAGATAAACCTTTTTATTCCTGTGAAATAGTATTTGGAGATGCTGAAATAGCTCCTAAGAGCGTTGGATGTGTAGAATAGATTAATATGGCATCGTATCTTATAAAAAGATTGTTGTTAATGATTCCAACGCTGTTTGGAATAACCATTGTGACGTTTCTGGTTATTCAACTGGCGCCCGGAGATCCTGCTGCTCTCAAAGCTCAGTCAATGACAGACAGCCTCAAAAGTGATCAGTTTGTCAGTCAGGTTGTTGATGATACCAGAAAACTGTATGGTCTGGATAAACCAATATATGTTCAATACGGCTTATGGGTAAAAAGGATTGTGCTTTTTGATTTTGGCCGTTCATTCAGGGATCATAGGCTTGTGATAGATAAGATAGGTGATGCGCTCCCGATTACTCTAACCTTAAATATATTAACCATACTTATCGTTTATGTGATCGCCATTCCTTTGGGTGCTTATTGTGCAATGAAACCAGGCCAGATGCTGGATCGTGTATCAGCTTTAATCTTATTTATATTATATTCGCTTCCTAATTTCTGGGTGGCAATGATGTTGATAGTTTGGCTGGGTGGCGGGGATCATCTCAACTGGTTTCCAATAATCGGATTTATCTCTGATGGCGCATCTTCGCTGTCTGTTTTCGGCTGGATTACTAATATTGGATGGCATCTTGTTCTGCCTATTATATGTCTCACATATGCATCGCTGGCGTTTTTGTCACGATTTTCTAGAAGCTCTATGCTTGAGGTTGTCAGGCAGGATTATATCAAAGTTGCGATGGCAAAGGGGCTTCCTAACTGGCGTGTTATTTGGCATCATGCAATGAGAAATGCTTTAATTCCTTTGATAACCCTTACAGCAACTATTCTTCCTTCATTAATAGCCGGCAGTGTAATAATAGAGCAGATATTTGCAATACCTGGAATGGGGCGGCTTGGTTTTGAATCTGTATTAGCAAGGGATTATCCGGTGATAATGGCTATAGCAACAATAAGTGCGCTCTTAACATTAGTGGGCATACTTATTAGTGATATATTATATATAGTGGTTGATCCAAGGATAAGTTTTAAGGCGCAAAAATAGGAAACCATTTCTTCCCCCTTGATGGGGGAAGCTAGATGGGGGTGGCGTTCCCCCTCCCTAGCCCTCCCCATCCGCCAAAGGCGGATCAGCTTCTGGCTGAAAGTGGGAGGGAGCTTCTAGACGAAAATATATGTCATCTCAGTCATACAAAGCATTAGTCTGGAAACAGTTTAGAAGGAACCGTCTGGCTTTTATTGGATTTGTTCTTGTGTGCTTCCTGTTTTTAATCGCGATCTTTGCTCCGGTTATTGCAAATGATCGGCCGATCTTTATGAGCTATAAGGGAGAGATTCATTTTCCAGCTATCTATCTTCCCAATGATATGAGGGACATGGATTTTACAACAATAGCAAATACAGAAAAACAAGATGCTTATATGATATTTGCGCCTATTCAATTTAGCCCTGAAGCATATGACTTAATGAGCATTCTTGAAAAACCCGGGGAACATCATATTTTAGGAACAGATGGTGAAGGAAGAGATATTTTTGCTCAGCTTATATGGGGCAGTAGGGTTTCTTTATCAGTTGGATTTATTGCTGTTGGAATTGCTGTTATTATTGGCATTATTCTTGGTGTAATCGCAGGTTACTTTGGTGGAGCAATAGATATGATGATTTCCAGAGTGATTGAGGTAATGATGTGTTTCCCGACTTTTTTTCTTATTCTTACTATCCTCGCATTTGTTGGCCCTTCAATATACAATATTATGATAGTGATTGGGCTCACTGGATGGACCGGAGTTGCTCGTCTTGTAAGAGGTGAATGTCTAAAACTTAGAAATAGGGATTTTGTTATTGCAGCTAGGGTTACTGGTGCTGGAAATGTAAGAATTATAACAAGGCATCTTTTGTCTAATGCATTGTCTCCGGTTTTTGTAAGTGCAACGTTTGGAGTTGGATCTGCAATTCTTGTTGAAGCATCACTGTCTTTTTTGGGTTTTGGCGTTGGTCCATCTACGCCCAGCTGGGGTAGTATGCTTTCGCAGGCTCAGGAATTTATGGACATAGCTTGGTGGTTGACTTTAGCGCCCGGTCTTGCGATTTTTTTAACAGTAACTGCATATAATCTTGTTGGTGAAGGATTAAGAGATGCAATAGATCCGAATTTAAAGGTATAAATCGATGAGCGGTGTTAGATGTGTGATGTGCGCTCATCGCATTATTGTGATGCCTATAATTTTCAGTAAAGAGAGATAACAATGTCATTATTACAAGTAGAAAATTTAAAGACACATTTTTTTACAGAAGACGGAATTGTAAAAGCTGTTGATGGTGTTACATTTTCTGTAGACAGAGGTGAGACCCTTGGCATTGTTGGAGAGAGTGGTTGTGGCAAAACAATGATGGCGCTCTCCCTTCTT
>CAZLRI010000201.1:0-5048 GCA_964561745.1 uncultured Pseudobdellovibrionaceae bacterium
AAAAACCTCAAATGTAAATCTCAACCTCAAAAAAAATTTGACAGCTTGGGGGGGGTGATATACTATAAATTAAGATTTTGGAAAAACTAAACTATTACACAAAAACATCAAGGCTCGCTCTGCTCACCTCCTAACGTCCCGATGAATTGGGAGCGTTCTTAAAAAGGTTAGAGGGTCCGATATCAAATTTTATGATGTGTGCTATAAATATATAAATAGGCACGGATAGAAGGATGATCAAAAATCTAAAAGATGGGGAAAAATAAAAATTAAAAGCCAATGCAGCCCCATAGAAAATAAAACTTGCATTTGGCTTTCATAAAAGGAGGTTAAAATTATGATATAAAATAAATTATGTGTTTTTTATAATCATTATTCATAATTCATAGGAATAAGATTTGTTGAGAATAGAGATTATAAAAATGAATTTTGTCATTACCAAAAAGAAAGGAAAAATAAAGTTTAAAGGAGGAGTATTATAATGTATAAAAAAACAGTAACTTTGTTTGTTGTTCTTGTTATGCTGTTAGCTGTTTTCACAGGAAGTGCACTTGCATACAAATTTGCTTTGGTAGTTCATGTTGCGGGAACACCATTCTGGATTCCGGTGATAAAAGGCGCTAAGGAGGCCGGGGATTTGCTGGGAGCCGAAGTACAATTTATGGGGCCTGAGGAGTTCAGTGTTGAGAAGGAAGTAGATTATCTTGAAAGTGCTATCGCACAGGGATTTGATGGGATTGGTGTTGCTATCTCTGATGCAGAGGCTTTGGACGAGCCAATTGCCAGAGCAATGAAACTGGGAATACCTGTAGTTTCCTTTAATATTGATGATCCCTACACCCCAAATGAAAGGATGGCTTTTGTTGGACAGAGCTTTACCATCGCCGGAAATGTTCTCAGCAGAGAGTTATTAAAGGGTGAGGTAATTCCAGAAAATGCTGAAGCGGTAGTGTTAATTGGTGAACCTGGTAACGCCGCACTCGAAGAGAGGTGTGCCGGTATCGAGCAGATATTTGATGAGCATGGGATAAAGTCAGAGAGATTCAGTGCTCCACTCGCTGATCCATCAACAGCCATTGATATGCTGAAATCGTATATCAGATCTCATCCAAATCTCAAAATTGTTGCAGCTAGCGAGTTCGCATCTGCATTCGCAGGAATGGCAATGAAAGAGTTGGGCATGAAACCCGGCGAACTCCTCATTGCAGGCTTTGATCTTGTACCTGACCAAAATCAAATGATAAAGGAAGGTTATGTTAAATTTACAATTGATCAACAGCCTTATCTTCAGGGATTCCAGACCGTGATGTTACTCTATTTGTACAAGGAGTTTGGTCTTTCTCCAACAGACATAAATACAGGTGTTGCTGTGGTAGGCAAAGATGATATTGACAAAGTTGTTAAGTTAAGTGAAGCCGGATACAGGTAAAGGATAGTAAAGGCGTAATTTCTGAAGGTGCCTGGGAGCATATAAGGCTCCCAGGCATTAAAAGTTTAGGGATGAGGGGAGAATATATGTGGTTGCTTTAAAATTAAAGAAGAAGAGTTTTAAGATGAGAGAATTTGGAGTTTTAATTGCAGTAATAGCTCTTGCGGTTGTATTTTCTATTGCAAATAGTATGTTTCTGTCCCCTTCCAATTTATTAATTACAGTAAGAATGGCAAGTGAACTTGGAATTATGTCTGTTGGGGTGACTCTCTTAATGATCGCGGGAGAGTTTGATCTTTCCATAGGCTCGACATACGCCCTATCCCCGATGGTAACTGCAATCCTGTATTCAAACTTTAATGTACCGATAATATTTGCGGTTATGGTAGCTTTAATGCTCGCATTAGTTTTAGGTTTTATTAATGGTTTTATTACTACGAAAGCTGGTATTCCTTCGTTTATTACAACCCTTGGCACTATGCTGATCTATAGAGCAGTAGTTCTTGTTATGGTAGGAGGGATGCCGACTAAGATCCGTTCACAGGCCATTATTTCTAATGTAATCGGTGGAACTATAGGCGAGTTCTTTCCAGTAGCAATAATCTGGTTCTTATTTTTCATTGGAATAAGCTATTATATTCTTGAACACACAGCTTTTGGTAACAAAATACGTGCAACAGGCGGAAATAAAGAAGCCGCAATCGCAGCTGGAATAAAGACAACAAGAGTTAAAATCATAACATTTATGTTTGTATCTTTTCTGGCAGCTTTTGCAGGGCATGTACAATGTTTCAGGCTTGGGTCTGTTGCTCCTCTCAATGGGAGAGGTTTTGAGCTTCAAGCTATCGCAGCGAGTGTTATCGGTGGAACTTCCCTGTTGGGGGGGTGTGGTACTACTATCGGAACCGCTCTCGGAGCTCTTATCACCGGTATGATTAGAAATGGTATAGTATTACTGGGAGTATCAGTTTACTGGCAAGACGGTTTTCTAGGAATTGTACTCATAGTTGCTGTTATTATAAATGTATTTATTTTTAAAAGAAGAAGGTAAAACAAGTATGTAAAATAAGATCGTTCAGGAAGGAAGGGGTGAAAATGAATATGCAAAATAAAGTTATCATTGATAATCTCGTATATATGGAAGGTATAAGTAAGTATTTTGGAAAGGTTATAGCACTGGATGATGTGGATTTTTCTATCAAACCTCGTGAGATTGTTGGTCTGGTGGGTGATAATGGTGCTGGGAAAAGCACTTTAATTAAAATACTCTCAGGGATCTATCCTCCTACAAAAGGAGTTCTATATTTCGATGGAAAAAAAATAAACTTTTCTTATCCAAAAGATGCGATAGATGCTGGTATTGAGACCACCCATCAGGATCTTGCTCTCGTTGATGATTTGGAGATACACAGAAATATCTTTATGGGACGAGAACCAAATAGATTACTGTTAGGATTCATCCCCTATCTCAATAAACAGAAAATGATTTGTGAAGCAGAAAAAGCTTTAGAAAATATTGGAATTCACGTTGATTCTGTAGAAGATATCGTAAGAAATCTTTCAGGAGGAGAAAAACAGTCAGTTTCGATTGGAAGAGCAACATATTTTAAGGCAAAACTTGTTATTATGGATGAGCCGACGGCAGCAATGTCACTTAAAGAAACGAAGAAAATATTGGAGCTTATGGTAAGGTTGAGGGAGACCGGTTCTGCAGTAATATTTATTAGCCATAATATACATCATGTTTTTTCTGTTGCTGACAGATTAACAATACTGAGTCGTGGGAAAAAGATTGCAGACTTAAAAATAAGCGAAACAACAGAGGAAGAAGTTTCAACTATGATAATGAATGATTAGGATAATTATAATAAAAAGATAAGGAGGAGAAGATATGAATTCCAGGGAAAGAGTAAGGCTTGCTATCAATCATAAAGAAGCTGATAGAATTCCTCTTGATTTGGGAAGTACACTTGTGACAGGAATACAAGCAAGTATTTACGCTAAACTCAAAAATGCATTGGGTATATCAAAGGGAGCAGTTAGGGTATACGATCCCTTTCAGATGCTTGCAGAGGTCGAAGATGAGGTTAAACAATTGCTGGGAGTAGATACATATGGTATCCAAATGCCTATAACAATATTTGGATACAAGAATGAAAATTGGAAAACATTCAGAATGTTTGATGATACAGAGGTTTTAATCTCAGGAAATTTTGAGTATGATGTGCTTAAAAACGGAGATATTGTTCAGTATCCGAAAGGAGATAGGAGTGTCCCTCCATCCGGAAAGATGCCAAAAGGGGGATATTATTTTGATACAATAGTAAGGCAAGAGCCAATTGATGAGAGCAAACTCGATCCCAAAGAATGGGTTGATCAAATGTACTCCTTATATACAGATGAGGATCTGGAGTATCTGGAGGAAACCTCTAAATGGTATTATGAGAATACTGACTACTCCCTGGTAGGCAATTTCTGGGGAGCAGGATTTGGAGATATAGCATTTGTTATGGGTCCTAATATTCTGCATCCGAAGGGGATTAGAGAACCAGAGGAATGGTATATGTCATTGATAACAAGAAAACAGTATATAAAAGAAATATTTCAATATCAGTTTGAGCTTCAGATGAAGAATCTCAAGATATACAAGGAGGCAGTTCAGGATCGGATAGACGTAATTGTGATGAGCGGTACAGATTTTGGATCTCAGAAAGGCCCTTTTATATCACCAAATCTATACAGAGAGGTTTTTAAACCACTCCATAAAGCAATGAATGATTGGGTTCATAAAAATACGAATTGGAAAACCTTTTATCATAGCTGTGGCTCTAATGTAGATTTTTTAGACGATTTTGTAAGTGCTGGGATTGATATATTAAATCCTGTTCAGATATCAGCAACCGGCATGAATCCCGATTTTTTAAAGAAAAACTATGGAGATAAATTTGTATTTTGGGGCGGAGGTGTTGATACACAAAAAACTTTACCTTTCGGAACTCCTGAAAATGTGAAAGAAGAAGTTGAAAATAATATGCGCATATTCGGTAAGAACGGAGGATTTATATTTAACACCGTACATAATATACAGGCGACCGTCCCTGTAAATAACCTTGTAATAATGTTTAAAACTGTGCATAAAAAAGGCAGTTATGATCACTTAAAGAAACAAAGTCTTAAGAAATAGTTTTCCCTATAGTTGATAAATTTAGAAGAAGAGATAAGGATTATAAAATATCCTACAGTATTAAGAGGAGGATATTGAAGAAAAACTTTAGATTTATCTATATGTAAATATTCGGAAAACCCTGTTAGAGTTCTATCAGAAGGATAATGATGAAGTTGTTCTTCTGACAGAGACAAAGTGGTTCTCTACCTCTTCCCCGTTAGTCTTGGTTATTTAAGTCTCCTTTAGAAAGGCTTAGTCCTAATTTTAGCAGTTTATGTAGACGTAGCAACTAGAAAAACAAAACTTATTTATAGATAGTGTAAAATTTTAGTAGGGGATTTCAGATAAAAGACTTGCCAGGAGGTAAATAAAAAAGGTAGACTTACCTCAAGAACAAAAAGAAAAAGAATAAATATTCTTTTTCAAAAGGAGGTAAATCTACCCTATGGAAAA
>CAZLRI010000202.1:0-5027 GCA_964561745.1 uncultured Pseudobdellovibrionaceae bacterium
CCATCGTCATATAATAATGATTGATAATTTAGAAATTTTGGAACGCTTTCTTCAGAAAAAGCTACTGAAGTAACTATTAAGATGACAACTGCAATTAAAAAGCTCATTAATTTTTTGTGCATATGATCTCCTGTTTTCGTTGTGCGATGGGCGTACATAGTCCATCGTTAAAATCTCTACCAATTATATTTGTTGATCGTTGACCATTGCCTAACAAATGTTATTTGAATACACCAGAAAAAATTGACACACTGCAATATTCTGCCAATTGATAAGATAAAGCTTTTTTGAAGCGGACGATAAGCATGCTTAAATGCTAAAGCAGGTTTTGTGCCAAAACATAACTCGTTGATTATAAAGAATTTATTTATTTCTACCTAAAAACATTTTGCATCAAATTCAATCACCTTGCTTGATTTTTGGACACAAGAGAAATCATTGACAAAAATTTCCTACCCCTCAACTAAATATTAATGACACATTGCATTTTTTACTTGAAAGTTTTTTGAACCTGTGTTAGCCATTAGCTATGGCTCGCAGTTATTGATATTACGTTGTCTCCGGTGAGCGGCGTTTAGTAACTGCAAAAATCAACCTTACAAGGAGGTTCTAATGAAAGTGCATGACCCAGGAAGGCAGACCAAACACAGAACCACAAGCAACGCGTCCATTATTCCCTTCTTTTGTTTTAGCTTCCTTTTTATTTTTATTGGCTTTATTAGCCAATAACGTTTTTTCTGAATTTATAAAAATTCAATTACAATTTAATAAGTTTTAGTTTGCTAGTTTAGTTTAGATTATTAACTATTTTTCTCAAATCATTGTGTGCGATTAGTTCACAATTGAATGCGAGATCCAAAATGGAGGAATTTTATGTTAAACTGTAACAATATATATCATGGTGAATATTTGTGTGGACCAAGTCCAGTAACAGCAGGATCTACACCAGCAACACCAGTAACGTCGGCAGCAACAGGTTATGCAGCAACCGTCAGAGATGAATATGTTCCACCAGCAGATAGAAATGAAACCTGTCATGTAATGTACGGTGATCGTGTTTGTGTTCCAGAAACCCAACAAAGACAGCATAGTTTGTGGACTGTCCTTGCTAATTGGTTTGGATGGTGAGATTGAATATGTGGTAATTTTGTTTGTGTAATAATTTGGTCTGCAAGAGGCGCTGGTTTTTAGCCAGCGCCTTTTTTTGTGGTGTGCCCGAGTCAGGGGGTCGCACTTGATCTATGAATTTTAATTCGTATACTAAATAATTCATTTATATGCTTATGATAAAATAAGCTTATTTGCAAATATCTAATAAATACAATATATTAGATCGATAAAAGCTTTTATATGTGTATACTAAAGTATACGAAATTATCATAAGCCTATTGCAATATACGCAACTTTTTGTCTAATAGAGCCGATAATAGTTATGTAAGGGGAAATGACCTATGGCTGACATTTTCAAATATCTTGATTACAGGAAATACCTGAAAGATCTGTATCTTGAAAAAAAGCAGAGTACTACGCACTTTTCTTTCCGGTATTTTGCAAGAGCTGCAGGATTTAAATCCACAAATTATTTAAAACTGATCATGGATGGAGCAAGAAATCTGAGCCAAGAGGGAATTCGAAAGTTTAGTAAGGGACTAAAACTAAAAAAAGATGAAGCCCTTTATTTTGAAAATCTGGTTCATATGAATCAGAGCAAAACAGATGAAGAAAAAAACTTTTATTACACAAGATTGTCTGGCTCAAAAAAATATCTGAATGCAAGGGAACTTGAAAGGGAACAGTATGAGTATTATTCAAAATGGTATTATGTTGCAATAAGAGAGCTTGTTTCTTTTTCGGATTTTAATGAAGATCCAAAATGGATAGCTGCAAAGCTCGGAAATAAATTGTCTGCAAAGGAGATCGAGCAGACAATAGCACTTCTTATTAAGCTAAACATTCTTAAGAGAAATAAAAAAGGAAAACTCTGTCAGGTTGATTCATGCTTAACAACCGGTCCTGAAGTTGGGTCTTTGGCTGTGGCTAATTTCCACCGCGAAATGCTTAACAAAGCTGCTCAATCAATTGAAGAAACCCCTTCTGAATATCGTGATATATCGTGTCTTACGATTCCGGTTTCTGAAAAAGGGCTGGTTGAGGCAAAAAAGATGATCCAAAAATTCAGGGATGAGCTTCATGCTTTTTTAGCAGATCAGAAGGATTATGATGCTGTTTATCAGTTTAACTTTCAGCTTTTTAACTTAAGTGAGGTAACATGGAAAAAATCAAAAAAATAAGGTGTTTTTCAAAGATAAAATTTTCAAATTGTCTGAAGGTGATTGCACTTATTTTATGCTGCGTATTTATTGTTGGTTGTGAAAGTTCCATTGGTACGCAAACAGGAAATCCAACGCAGCCAACTGCAGATCAAAACCCAGTTTCTCCCTCATGTCTAAAATCTTATGAAAATAACGGCATATCACTGGAATATCCATGCAACTGGAACTATGCTGTACGGCATTATATTTCACCAGACACCTTTGATTATTGGGATGGCGATTGCGAATCTTGCGGAGATACAGTTGAAATATCTTTTGCAGGCACTGCTAAAAATTCTCCAAGAAGTACAATTATATCCTCTGTTATCATCTATGTTATTACGCTGGATGAAAGTTTTGCTACATTAAAAGATTTTTTGGATACAACCCGTTCAGATATTTTGTTTAATGAATATACTACACCCAGCCTTGATGGATATATATATGAGCACGATTCCCTGTCTGATGACGGGCTTGAAGTTTCAGAGATATATTTCATGAATGGAAATACACTTCTTTATCTTGTTTCTGAAATTCAACAGGAAGTAGGAACCGCTGATGTTATTTTTAACACATTGGAGTTTGTGGAGGAGTAAGGTGTTGTCATTCCGGACTTGATCCGGAATCTAGTTTTTCTGGATCCTCGGATCAAGTCCGAGGATGACAAAAAAACGTACAGGATGACAAATCTAAATCATATATCGAGAAGACGGAGACAATATGAATACATTATACAAAAATATTTTAGCAATATCACTAATAGCTTCTTTAATGTGTATTGCTTCGTGCAAAGAACAGGGCAGCACTGCAACTGTTACTCCTGATACTAATGCATTTGATACATTTGAAAGTCAGGAGGAATTGTCAGCATATCTTGAATATGTGTTGTCTGAAAAAGACAAAACAAATGGCGATGTTTCTTCTGTTTCCCCTGACGCACCATCATCTGAGCCATCTGAAGTTTCTCCATCTATTTCTGCGCCAGCAGATCAAGTAGAGACAAATAATCAGGAGAATAATGTTGATGAAGGGGATATTGTTAAATTTGCTGATGGCAGGTTGATTATTTTAAGGGATCAGCATCTTCTGGTTTTGGATATATCAGGAGATAGAAAAAATAATCCTGTGATACTTTCTGATACTGAGCTTGATGTTGAGTTTGGTTCTGGTAATTTTGGCAAAGGCGCTTGGTATGATGAAATGTTGATATTTGGTTCCAGAATATTGCTTATAGCATATCGTTTTAATGCTCAAATTGTTGGACAAGATGGAAGAGAACCAGAGGAGAGAACAGGCGCTATTGAATTACTGCAGTTTGATTTGCTGCAGGATGGAAAACTTAATAATTTAAAGCGCATCTATATTGAATCAAGTGATTATTATTCTGGTGCAACAAACTATGCCACAAGAAAGACCGGAAATAGCTTAATTGTGTATTCCCCGTTTTATGCAAGGTCGTTTGTTGATTCAGAAAAAATTGAAGCAAAGATCCCATACGTGCTTGAGCTGGTTGATGCTAGGAGGAAATATTTTAGAAGAGTTGCTCCTGCAATTGATTACAGCAATATTTATAAAGGTAGTTTTGATAGCTCAGGTTTTGTTCTTCATACTATATATTTATTTAATATGGACAATGGTATTGGTTCTTTTGATGCATCAGCTGTTCTTGGGGACTATGCTCGCACATATTATGTAACTGATAAACATCTGTATTTGGATTTAGGTATCTGGAAAAGAGCAGAACGTGATGTGCTAAATGAAACAAGTTCATTTTATAAGTTTAATATAGATCCGGGCAATGTGAAGCTGGATAAAATTACTGAGATTCCGGGTGTTGTGCCTGAACGTTTTGCGATGAGCGAGAGTTCAGATAACATACGTTTGATATCTGAAGGAGGGTGTGTTTATCAGAATGAAGCCAGAAATTATTCATGTAATCTTTATGCAGCCAGTCTAAAAATAAGTGATCTGTCTCAAGTTGCGTCTCATACACTTCCGATTAATAGTTATGGTATGAGCTCAATCAGATTTAACGGAGATTATGCTGTGATATCTCCGCGTCAGGTATATTTTGATAGTGATGATGAATTATTTGTCGCAGATTTTACTCAAGCAGAGAATATGATTGTTAAATCAGGTGTTAAGATCACCAACCTCCAGCTGATGCAACCATATGCAGGGAATAAATTTTTGGCAATTGAGTATCAGTCAAGTTCTTATGAGTTTAGTGATATAAAAATACATATATTAGAGGTAGATGGCAGTGGTTTGCATCAGCGATCATCTTATGTAATGAGCGACGGAGATTCATTGTGGTCTGAATCTTTCTGGAACGATCATGCATTTTTCTTTGATCCTGAAAAAGATATATTTGCTATTCCATATGGTGTTTGGGAAGGACCGGATTCCCGCTGGGAATACGGTGTTCAGTATTTTTTCATGGGTAACGACAATCTGACAACATTGGGTGATGGAATAACGCAGACTGGTGATACATGTTATGAGTGTTGGTATGGAAATTCCCGAGTGGTAAGAAGCGCTGATGCTTATTACAATTTATTAGGACGCCAGCTTAAAGTGTCAGAATATAATCCAACAGATATGAAGGTTGTAGAAGTAAATACCCTTGAGTTGTTTTAATAAAAACCCCCGCTGTCTCCCTTTGAGACTGTGTCGCAATTGCTTTTTTGCTCTTTTTTGTCATTCCTGCGCAGG
>CAZLRI010000203.1:0-4975 GCA_964561745.1 uncultured Pseudobdellovibrionaceae bacterium
CGCGAAGCGGGTGAACCCCTTGACAACCTTTCTGTGTGAAACTATCTCCCATTGCCACAATCGGTCATTTTGTTTTGCGGGAGCTATATCTTTCAAAATCTTATAATTATGGACAACAAACTTCCTCAAAGAAACAGAGAAATTCTGGAGATACTTATATCTGATTATATATCAACAGCTTTGCCTGTTGGGTCAAAATCCATATCTAAAAAATATAGAGATCAATATTCAGCAGCAACAATCAGGGGGATACTTGCGGATTTAGAGGATTTAGGATTTTTGAAACAGCCGCATACTTCAGCAGGAAGAATTCCAACCGGGCAGGGTTTAAGATATTATGTTAATAGTATTTTACAATACAGAGAATTAAGCAAAGAAGAGCAGGGAGAACTTTACAAACGTTATTTTGACAACTCTGATGTTGGTCTTGAAGAGCTGATTACAAAGACTTCAAGAGCGCTTTCTGCTATTTCTAAGCATGTGGGTCTGGTTAGTACTTCATGTAAAGATAAGATTGTTTTCAAACAGATTCAGTTTATCCCATTATCAAGTCATAAACTGCTTGGAATTTTTGTGTCACAAGAAGGGTTTGTCCAAAATAAAATAATTGAGATTTCAGAGGAATATACATATTCGGATTTAAATAAAATCAATAATTACTGCAATAATGTATTTTTAGGATTAACTCTGGAAGAAGCAAAATGTAAAATTGAAAGAGAGCTGCAATATGTGCAGGAGGATTACAATCGTTTATTATCAAAGGCGTTTCTTTTCTCTCTTGAGTTGTTTGATACGTGTTTTCATGCAGATATAGTGCTTGATGGAGAATCTCATTTGGTTGGAGAACCGGATTTTTTGGAGGCTGAAAAATTGCGTGAACTTCTATCAATGCTGGAAGAAAAAAAACAGTTATTGAACATACTTGAAAGATGCAATTCAACACAGGGTGTAAATATTTTTATTGGTTCAGAGTTTAACTCAGATGAATTAAATGACAAAAATCATGTTGTTGACAGAGTGAGTCTAGTCATAGCTCCTTTTAAAAAAGGTGGTAAGGTTCTGGGGACATTGGGAGTTGTTGGCCCTGTGAGAATGGATTATTCGCGTATAGTTTCTGTTGTTGATTTTACAGCTAAGTTGCTTGAAAATATTTTAGAATAAATTAAAAAGAAAATTATGGAAAGAAAACCATGAAAAAAAATATGACAAAAGTAGATGAGTTAAGAGAAGTATTAAAAACAAAAAAAGAGAATGAGGGTGCGCAGAAAAACCAAGAACATGACAAACATATAAAACATGACAAAGAAGTTGAGGAATTGACTTCAAAGCTTAACGTTGCAGAGGAGCAATCAAAAGATTGGCATAATAAATTAATACGATTGATGGCAGAGTTTGAAAACTACAAAAAAAGAGTGGTTCGTGAAAAGCATGAACAAGTGAAGTTTGCTAATGAAAAGCTGGTTGTAGAGCTCGTCCCTATTTTGGATGACTTGGGCAGGGTCTTTGATCACAGCCATGAAGATGTTGATATTGATAAAATTTTGGATGGCGTTGATATGGTGAGAAATTCATTGCGAAAAACGCTTTCAAATTTTGGTTTATCTGAAATAGAAGTTAAAAAAGGAGAACCTTTCAATCCTTTAGTGCATGAAGCCTTGTCATGTATTGAGACCAATGATTATCCAGACCATTCTGTTTTAGATGTGTATCGCAAAGGTTATAAGCTGGGCGATAGGGTAGTGAGGGCTGCTCAGGTGACTGTTGCAAAAAAGAAAGACGAAGAATTATAGTCGATTGTGACTAATTTAATTAACATTTGTCATTTCAGACTGTTCTTTTGTCATCCCGCACTCGATGCGGGATCCAGAAAAGCTTTTAAAGAAATGGATTCTCGTGTCAAGCACGAGAATGACAAACTACAAGCACGGAAATGACAAAGATTGTATAATAAGGATAATAAAATGAAAAAATATTTTTTTGGAATTTTAATTTTTATCTTTTTTGTTTCATGTGCAAAAGAGGGCGCAAAAGTAAAATATCCAACTGAATTAAGCCCTGAGATTAATCAGGCTTGGAAAGATGCAGAGGCTCTAACAGCTGCCAAACATTATAATGATGCAGACAAAGCTTATGAGATATTTATCAATACTTATGGTTATAATTCTTTAACAGATAGCGCATATTTTAAACGAGGTGAAATAAGTTTTCTTAGGGGTGACTATGATAAAGCCCTTGGTTTTTATAAGGCAGCATATTCAAGGGTTTATTCTCCAAGTGTGGCGCCAAAGGCTCGGTTCAAGGCAGGCTATTCTTTGTATCGAATGGCAAGATTTGAAGATGCGGAAAAAGAACTCTCTGGAATACATAGAAAAGATGCTTCTGCTATTCTGCTTACAAGAATTGATTCTATAGGAGCTTTGGCTTCAAAACATTTAAATGAACCTGAATATGAAACTGTCAGATGGCATCTTTTTTTGCTGGATGATTATGCTGAGGTTTATTCCAAAACTGATGAATTAACTAAAGCATCTGATGTTGTTGCAGAAGATGAATCAATAGAGGGTGTTAGAAAATGGATGAATGACAAGTCAATAACTTCAGCGCAAATAAAGAAGCTTCCGCTTGATCAATATAGAGGTAAAAAATCCGGTGGATATGCTTTATTCAAACTGGCTGAAACATTAAACATGGAAGGAAATTTAAAAGAATCAACAAAAGAGCTCAAAGCTTATGTTATGGCTTATCCAAAACATGAATATTACAGCAAAGCCACAGCACTTCTAAATGAAGATCAAAAACGAACAGGAGAAGGTGTTGTAAAAGTAGGGTTGCTTTTACCTTTGACCGGTAAATATGCGCTTTATGGCGAATCGGTTTTGCATGGTGTTGAATGTGCAGTTGGAGTTTTTGAGCCCTGTAAAGGAACTGGTAATATACAGCTTATCACAAGAGATACAGGTGGTAGCGCTGAGAGTGTGGCTCAGTTAATTGACGAGCTTAAAAAATTAGATGTTGTTGCAATTATTGGTCCAATACTCTCAGTTACTGCAGAGAATGCGGCAAAAGAAGCAGAGCGTTTGGGTATTCCGCTTATTAGTTTGTCACAGCGTACAGATATTCCTGCTATTGGTGATTTTATATTTAGAAATACTGTAACTTCAGAATCTCAGGTTAATGCCTTGGTGGATTATGCGATTGGCAGAAGGAAATTTAAACGCTTTGTTGTGTTATATCCAAAGAATAATAAGGGCAAAGAATATAATCAGTTGTTTCAGGATGGTGTAAAAGCTCTTGGTGGAAAAATAATTGCTACTTATTCATACTCATCAAACCGTGTTGAGCTTGCAAGTGAGTTGATGAATATGAATTTTGATCCAAAGTCTATTGGTGCTTATGATGCTGTATTTATTCCTGATTCATTTTCTGTTGCAGGTTATATCGTATCTACGCTTGGCATTAATGGAACGCAGGGTATACAGTGGCTTGGTGTCTCTAGGTGGAATGATCCAAAGCTGGTATCTATTGGCGGAGAATACATTGAAGGAGCTGTGTTTCCAGAGGCTTTTTATGAAGGATCTTCGAACTATTTAGTCAGGGATTTTATTTCCAGCTTTAAAACAGCTTATGGAATTAATCCAACGCTTTTGGAGGCTTTGGGATATGATTCAATAAAGATAATACAGGAAGCAATCAGGCAAGGGGCAATAAAGCGCGATTCCATAAGAGACGCGTTGCTTAAGATAAATCATTTTGAAGGTGTAACAGGGAAAATGACGTTTAATAGTAGTCGTGATGCAGTTAGGGAGCTGCCTCTTTTAACAGTTACAAATGGAGAGATTGTGCCGGTTGCAAAATAATTTTTTATTATGAAAGAGTTTGAACTCATCAAATATTTAACAAATGAAAACTCTCAAAATTGTGATTTGCTGAGAATGGGAATCGGCGACGATTGCGCTGTAATAAAAAACAAAGTTGATGATTGGCTTGTTACAACTGACGCTCTTTTTGAAGGAGTTCATTTTGATTTAAGCTATACGCCTTTTTATCTACTAGGTCGTAAATCTTTAAGCGTTAATTTAAGTGACATTGCTGCAATGGGTGGAGAACCTCTGTTTTATACAATAGCCCTTGGTATCCCAAATGGTGTTAATCCGGAAAATTTAAAAAAGATGTATGATGGAATGAATGATGTCGCGTCTTTATATAATGTGGCAATGATAGGTGGAGATACATGTAATTCACAGTCAGGTCTTGCTTTGTCAATAACATTAATAGGTAAAGTTCCTGCGAAAAAAGCAATTTTAAGAAAAGGTGCTTTAAGTGGAGATGCTATATATATTACAGGTACAGCAGGAGAGGCAGCTCTGGGTTTTAATTGTTTTCAGAAAAAGAGAACAGGTTCTGATGTAGAAAGATTTCTTAAAAGATTTAATGATCCGGAGCCGCGTATAAAAGCTGGTAAATGGCTGATGTCTCAAAATATCGTTACATCTATGATAGATATATCAGATGGTTTGTCGCAGGATTTAAGCCATATAGCTGAGGATTCAAAAGTTGGATTTAAAATATACGCTGACAATTTGCCATTGTCTCAAAACTTTTGCTCAGTTGCTCGTGAATTAGATATTGATCCTCTTAAGCTTGTATTAACCGGAGGAGAGGATTACGAGCTTCTTTTTACTGTTAGAAAAAATGACGCTGACAGATTTGAAGCTTTGTTTAAGAAAAATAAAGATGATATTGGATGTTTAATTACTAAAATAGGGGAGATCACTTCTGATAAGGATGAGAGGTTGATTGTAGATAAAAAAGGTAATTTAATAACATTTGATAAAACAGGATTTGAACATAATATATGACAACGCCTGACCAGAAGATTGTAAAAATTTTACATGATATTCGATCTAATATTTGTGTGATTCATAACAGGTCAGCGAAATAAATTTCATTTTTGATACGATTTATCTTGACGTTG
>CAZLRI010000204.1:0-4969 GCA_964561745.1 uncultured Pseudobdellovibrionaceae bacterium
AAACGCGTGGATTCTCACCCTCCCCTTGATCCCCTCCCATCTCCGCCATAGGACGAATCAGCCTCTGGCTGAAAGGGGGAGGGAATTAATATCGGTTACTATTTAAACAACAACTTTATGTAAAAGCGTCTATCATACACTCAATAGTAGGTGGATTATTTGATAATTCAACACCTATAACCCCAAATAAACAACGCGCTTCTGTTTTGTTTTTATATGTAAAATAGTATTCTGCAGCCTGTCTTATTCGTGTTTGTTTATTTATAGTTACAGCTTCAAATGGACTACCAAAAGTCATTGTATTTCTACTTTTAACTTCAAAACAATGAAAAAAATCTTTTTTTTTCGCTATAATATCGATTTCACCAAAAGGAGTTCTTATATTACGATCAACTATGCGAAACCCATTTTTTTTAAGATAAATACATGCAAGGTCTTCTCCTTTATTACCCTTGTTAATATTTGACGAATCTTCTTGCATAGATAACCTATTAATGCTAGAGGCTACGCTCCTGAAATGAGGAGGAAAGTATGCCAAAACAATGTAAAATATGCGGTAAAGGACCTCTGTTTGGTAGAAATGTGTCCCATGCTAATAATAAAACACGCAAAGTATCTGTTCCCAATCTTCAGCGTGTAAAAATAAAGTATAATGGGAAAACTTTAAGAGCACAGGTTTGCACACGCTGTATTCGTTCAAAATCACTTGAAAAAGCTTAGTATATACTAATTATGCGCTTCTCACGCGCTCCACTGATATAACCCCTTTAATACGCTCTATTGCTTTAATAACATTGCGCAGCTGAGCAATATCTTTTATTTCAATATCAAAATTATTAACTGCTGTTTTATCTTCCAATGTATGAACAGCAGCGCCTGCAATATTAACATTTTCATTAGTAATAGCGTCCGTAATGCGCGAAAGCAAGCCAGGTCGATCTACACATATTATCCTTATACGAGCAATATGCCTTGCTTCAGAGCGTAGATCCCATAAAACTTCTACACGCCTGTCTGGATCCATACCAACAACCCTCGGGCAATCAGCCACATGGATTGAAACACCCCGACCTCTTGTAACATATCCTACTATTGAATCACCGGGGACAGGATTACAACATTTTCCAAAACTAACAAGCATATCTGAATATCCGCTAACCTTTACCAGTCCTTTTACTCTCGTAAACCGCTTAACAATCTTATCGAGTACTGATTTTTTATCTTCCTGTTTTTCTCCAACTTCAATCTGCAACTGATCTTTGGGCACAATAAGTTCTATGATCTGAATTGGTGATATTTTTCCATACCCAATAGCTGATAAAACAGAGCCTTCATTGCCATATGAAGATTTTTTAACAAATTCATCAAACTCATTGCTCTTAAGTATACGATTTAAATTTATCTTATAACGGCTACATGCCTTTTCAAGCATATCCTGTCCCAAAAGCTTGCTTTTCTCTTTTTCCTCTTGTCGCAAAAATTGTCGTATCTTTGCTTTTGCACGTGAAGTTTTTACAAACTGCAACCAGTCTTTGTGTGGATGTTTTGCTTTTCCTGAAAGAATTTCTACTGTATCTCCACTATGCAGTTGGTATCTTAGAGGAACTATCTTTCCATTAACTTTGGCTCCAAGAGTTGAATGACCAAGATCTGTGTGAATACTATAAGCAAAATCCAAAGGAACCGAACCTCTGGGAAGTTCCCGAAGCTCTCCATTTGGAGTGAAAATATAAACATCATCTGCAAAAAGATCCAGCTTAATTGTTTCTAAAAATTCAGCAGAATCAGATATCTCATTCTGCCATTCAAGCAAACGCCTTAGCCACTTGAATTTCATTTCATCTTTATCGTTGATCAGCTTACCTTCTTTGTATTTCCAGTGAGCAGCAATTCCATGTTCAGCTATGTCATGCATTTGGTGAGTCCTTATCTGAAACTCCACACGATGTCCGCCCGGTCCTATCACTGTTGTATGCAATGATTGATAGTTATTTATTTTGGGCATGGCAATAAAATCTCGGAAACGCCCGGGCACCGGTCTCCACAATGCATGGATGCAACCCAATGTTTCATAGCACTGCTGCACACTTTGAACAATTATCCTAAAAGCCATTATATCACAAACTTCACCAAACGGTATTTTCTGGCGTTCCATCTTTCGATATATGCTATAGTAGTGTTTTATTCTTCCATAAATAGGACAATCTTTAATATTCTGTTCTTCTAATTTTTTACCAACTGTATTTTTTGCCTCAGATATATATTTATCTCTCTCGCTTTTGTGTTTCTTAATCTCCTTATCAATACTTAACCAAACATCTGGTTTTAAATATTTCAGAGACAGATCCTCAAACTCAACTTTCATCTCTTGAATACCAAGCCTATTAGCAATCGGTGCATAAATATCTAAGGTCTCTTGCGCAATTACGACCTGCCGATCCTCTGGCATAGCAACCAAAGTCCTCATGTTATGTAATCGATCAGCTATTTTAATTAGGATTACACGAATATCCTTGGCCATTGCCATCAGCATCTTTCTAAAATTCTCTGCCTGTTTTTGTTCTGCTGATGAAAATTTTATTCGTGAAAGTTTGGTTACACCATCAACCAATCCTTTAATTTCCGGTCCGAACAATCGTTCTATTTCCTCAAATGTTGCAACTGTGTCCTCTACTGTATCATGCAATAAAGCTGTTGCTATTGATGGCACATCAAGTTTCATTTGTGCCGATATACCTGCAACTTCCATTGGATGAACAAGATAAGGATCACCAGAACGCCTTGTCTGCCCCTGATGTGCCTTTGCTGAAAAAACATAGGCTTTCTTTATTACGTCCAAATCTGCATCAGCATTATAAGCAGAGACTGTATCCAAAATGTCATGTAATCTAATCATATTATAGACCTGAGACTAGAGACCAGAGACTAAATCAGTGGTTAGTCAGCAGTAAAACCCTCGACTGTTTTCTGCAGTCTCAAGTTTATTCAATATTCTGCACCTGCTCCCTCAACCGCTCCAGCTCTGATTTACATTCAACCACTAAACGGGAAATTGTTGCATCAGAAGCTTTAGACCCAATTGTATTAATCTCTCTGTTAACTTCCTGAAGAAGAAAATCAAGTTTTCTTCCAACGCTCCCTTTACTTGCCAACAATGTGTTATATTGCTTAATGTGGCTCTCTAGTCTAACAACTTCTTCTGTTATATCTTGGCGTCCACCTATTAATGCAACTTCCGTTATCAGCCTTTGTTCATCAAGCTGTCCTACTCCATTCATTTTTTTTCTAACTCTGTCTTCATTTTTAACTAAAGAATGTTTTGCTCCTGCTCTTATTTTACTTATCAGTTTTTGTATTTTCTCAATTCGTTTTTTTTGATCATTTTTTATAAAAGCCCCTTCTTGCATACGCATCTTATCAACCTGTTTACAGGCAATACCCAAAAGTTTCTTTATTTGGATCCAAAACTGTTCATAATTACCAATTTTCTCTCTTAAAGTAACAAACCGGTCAACGTCAATATATTGTAAGATATTATTACCAACCGGTTCCTTAAGTTCCTTAGACAAAGCTTTTAATGCCTTTTGATATCTTTTAGCTAATTCAACATCTACATTTATCTCAACCCCACCAAACAATGAGCCTATTTCTTTAATAAAAACATCAAACTTGCCTCTCATGTATTTGTTTTCTAAGTATTTTGTGATCTTTGGTTCAAGCACCCCCATTTTAGGAGGATTCTTAACTGATATTTCACAAAAACGATGATTCACAGATTTTATTTCAATAAAAACCAATCCTTTGCCAACACTCCCTTCTGCTGTTCCATATCCTGTCATTGATTTCATAATTTATACCTTTAATAATATTGTTTTTATTTTATGATAGACACAAGTGCTTATATTCAATGCAATCTTGTTCAAAAAATCCGAACAAACTACTAACCCTCAAAAAGAATCTTTGTTTCACCCATATCGATTACATCCCCTTTATGAATAAGCCTCGATTCCACTTCTTCTCCATTAACATATGTGCCATTTTTACTTACAAGATCTAATATACCAACGCCTGTTTCATCAGCCAATATCATAGCATGCAATCTGGAAAGGCTATGATCTGTAAGCACTATGTCTGAAGCACGTTTAAATAAACCCAGCTGTTCATTATTTTGTTTGTGAATAGAATCTGGAGATGATTTTTTAAACTGCCTGCTTATATATTTAAGTATCAATGCTTTTGTATTCTCATCAATTGATAAAGCAATATCAACATTAAATATCATTGTCCTGTCCATTTGAGCTTCGCCACGACCAATCGCTCTACATGTTTGCCTCTCGAGATTAAAACCAAGCCCAATATCCAGACCATTTATAACTTTAAAAAATACTCTGGGCATAATACTAGAAGCAGCAGATCTTTCCATTTTTTGACCTATTTTTCTGCTTTCTGCTGCATCTAACCGTAATACAGGAATGTTTTCACGAATCGGATATCTTAGAGAACATTTATTGCAAAGGAGAGCTTTACCGGCATCTGCCGATTCCAGCTCTCCTTTACATTGAGGACATGCAAGAATATCAAGGAGTCTTTTATCTAACAATTCTCATTTCTCCTTTACTATTTTTTTGGCTTGGTCTTATTACAAATCTGAATCACTCTGTCTGTTAAATCATCAATCGCTGGCGCATATAAAACTACATCTTGGGATTTTTCCAAGATCATTGTATAGTTTTCTTTTGCTCCAATATCTTTAACTATATCTTTAAGTTTATTTAACACATTTAGAGTTAGGGTTGTTTCTCTCTGCCCCATCTCCTGCTTTGACTGAGCTAGCTTTTGCTGAAGCTCCATAAATTTATTTCTATATTCCTCTTCCTTTTTTTGCTGAACATCAGCACTTTGAATAAGCCGGTCTTTATCAATTTTTTCTTTCATCTTCTGCAAATCATTTTGGATAATATCGAGCTTT
>CAZLRI010000205.1:0-4964 GCA_964561745.1 uncultured Pseudobdellovibrionaceae bacterium
CGGGAAAGTTGGATTATAGCAAAGTCGGGTTACCCATTTGAAATGAGAAAGAACCGATTTAAAGTATTGCATCATTCTTTAGTAAAGTTTCCATTACCAGAATCATATGTATAAGTAACTAATGCAACGCCATCATTATAAGTATAAGTTGTAGCATCAAGCTTTATCCATTTTGAATCATCTATCCCATAAATTGTAACTTCAGTAAAACAAGGATTGTCTTTACTGCAAGTACCGGAGCTTGCTGAATCAAGTGTAGAAGGATAAAAACCCGGAGCACCTTCTCTTGTTACCATATCATTTGCCCGATAAATTGATAATCCTGCAAGCACAGCACCCACAACTCCTTCTCTAGAAACCTGTCTTGCTTCAATGGATGTATCAACAAACTTAGGTATGGCAGCAACAGACAAGATAGCCAATATCGCAATGACTAAAATTAACTCAATAAGTGTAAAACCTTTACAAGTTTTCATTTTATCTCTCCAATATACTTAGGACCATATCCTTAAAACAAACCCCAAACATATAGCTTGGGGTTTGTCCATTAAAACATTGAACCTAATGTCAGCTGACTTATTGGAAAGTGCCATTTGCAACAGTGTAAGTATAAGTAGTAACAGCTGTACCATCGTTAAACGTATAGTGTATACCATCCACCTTTGTCCAACTTCCATCTTCAACACCATTTGACAATACTGTTCCAAAACATGGAGTTGCTGTAGCACATGCTGTTGCATCAGCAACTGCATCCAAAGTTGCAGGATAACTTCCAGTACCACCATTTGTAACCATATCATTTGCCCTAGAAAGAGCGATACCAGCCCTTACAGCACCGATAACACCGTCACGTGATGCTTGTTCAGCTTGCGTTGACAAATTAAGAAAACGCGGCAATGCAGAAATTGCCAAAATACCTAAAATAGCAATCACCAAAATTAATTCAATAAGCGTAAAACCTTTTCTTCCTCTCATAATCCCTCCTCCTTTTAAAATTTTCAAATATGTTTTTTTGTAAATATCATTTACTATATATATTGTCTACTTATTTCACAATTCAAATTAGAACAATTACCAAAACTCATATCCTCTTGTAGAGCTTCTAACCCAACCAGCTAACCGATCATAACTATACACATTTCCAAATGGATCAACAAGCTGTCCTTTATCATTTTTTCTTACACCTTCAACAAAATATCTGTCAGTACTTTCACCTGGAAATTTATAACCCATATTAGTTAGCTCAGAGATTTCACTAGGATTTCTATAATTAAGCAATCGGTATATATTTACTCCCATTCTTAATATCTGAAGCTCATAAAACAACGACTTTTGACGATAAACTTTATAATCAGAATATACTGACAATGTCACCAAACACATGGCAATAATTGAAACTATGGTTATTGTAATTTTCTCTATTTGTGTCTTATTCATTTTCATTTATTCGTCTTTAATCTCTTAATTACCAGTTACTATATCCTTTTGTTGTACTATATACATACCCCCTTGTTGCATCATAACCATATGCATTTCCAAAAGGATCAACCAAACCACCTTCTACATTTAACTGTAATTTATCAAGATAAGATCTCTTTACTCCATCACCTGCATCATATGTAGCAGTCATTAATGTATTTAAGTTTGGCGGAACTGCCTTATTCAAGGTCATATATAATGATACTGCAGTCCTCATTGCTGTCAGTTCATTCATTAACACCTTGTCGTTCTCTACTTTAGTCCTGCTTGAATAAAGACCTATTGTCAAACCCACACACAATACAACCAAAATAACCACTACAACAACTTCATACTTCGCCCTTCCTCTTATGTTCATAATACATCCCCCTTTCGTAAATTGTTTTTTCCTATTTTCCAAGAACCACAGTAGACATATTCCAGATAGGAAGAAATATGGCTAAAGCTAATAAAAGGACCATACCAAAAATTCCAATCAATAGCAAGGGTTCTAACAAAGCAGTTAGGTTGCGAATATTATATTGAACCTCTAAATCAAAATGTTCAGCTATAGTCATTAATAGTTCATCTAAAGCACCCGCTCTCTCTCCAACAGAAGTCGTTTCTATTATTATACCCGGGAAATATGTCTCTTTGGCCATTGCCTCTGAAAGAGTTGCTCCTTTTTGAATATAATCCCTTAACTCCATTACCTCACGTGCAAACGCATCATTACCAATAACATTAGCTACAACTTCCAAACATCTGGGCATTCTCAAACCACTTCGATATAATGCCGCCAATATACGCGCAAATCTTGCATTTGCAACTTTTTGATTCAGCATTCCAAATACCGGAATCTGAAACCTCAGCTTGTCTATTTTATATTTTCCAGTCTTGGTTCTATAAAACCTGCCAAACAAAAAGAAAACTGCGCCAACTATTCCTAACACTATAAACCAAAAATTTCTTACAAAATTACTGATACTAATAAGAATTAATGTTGGGAGAGGAAGCTCAGCACTATAATGCCCATAAAAAGAGCTGAATTTAGGAACCACATAACTCATCAAGAAAACAACAGCTAACACCAAAACTGTCAAAACTATCTTTGGATAAAGCGTTGCATTTTTAACACCCTTTTGTATTTCAAAATCTTTTTCCAAAAGAGTTGTAACTTGTTTTAAAACATCTTCTAATATTCCAGCTTCCTCACCTGCAACTAACATAGACACATATAATTCATTAAATATAGTTGGGTGCCTTGAAAAAGCCTGAGAAAGAGTACTTCCTGCTCCAACATCTGATCTTATCTTAATAAGAGCATTCCGAAGAGCTTTACTGCTAATCTGTTTGCTCATTGAAGAAAGAATTGTATCCATACTAACGCCAGCTTTGAAAAGCGTATAAAACTGACGCGTAAATATCATCAGATCTTCGTGTCTAACTCTCTTAAAAAAATCTGTAATCATTTTAAAAGAGAAAAAGCCCTCTTTTACTTCCCGAACCTGCAAAGGAATCATCCCGTCATGAAAGAGATTTTCCTTTAACTCATTAACTGAAGCAGATTCAGCTTCACCAGTAACAAGCTGCCCTTTTTTATCACGAACTCTATAATGAAAAATCGGCATAAAATAATCCCTACTCCTCAGTTACTCTTAACACCTCTTCAATTGTAGTTATCCCTTCCTTTATGAAGTTAATACCAGCATTACGTATCTTTATAGTACCTTTGTTTTTTGCCTCTTCGATTATCTTTCTTTCACTTGCCCCTTCTAAAATTAAATCACGAATCTCCGGATCAATGGATATAAGCTCAAAAAGCCCCAGACGACCTGAATAGCCTGTCATATTACAATGTTTACATCCTTTTCCTTTATAAAACGGCGCTTGCAACTTTGTTCCTAAAAGAATCAGCTGCGATTCTGCAATTTCAACCTCCTCCTTACAATGAGAACAAATTTTTCTAACAAGCCGCTGAGATAAAAGCCCAACTATAGCTGATGCAATTAAAAAACGCTCTATTCCCAAATCAATCAATCTCGTAATAGCACCTGCAGCAGTATTTGTATGAAGGGTAGAAAAAACCAAATGTCCTGTAATAGCAGATCTCACAACAATATCAGCTGTCTCCTGATCACGAATTTCACCAACCATAATAATATCAGGATCCTGCCTTAATATAGAACGCAAGGCTGAAGCAAATGTTAAGCCGGCTTTAATATTAACTTGCGCCTGATTTATACCAGTCATTTCATTTTCAATTGGATCTTCAATTGAAATAATATTTTTATCCTGAGAATTAATTCGCTGAAGAGCAGCATAAAGCGTAGTTGTCTTTCCAGAACCAGTTGGACCTGTTACCAGAAAAACTCCATGAGGTTTTGTAATAATATTCTCAAACTTCTGTTTATCACCTGAACTAAATCCAAGATCTTCAAGTGTAAGCACGGTTTCCTGTGTTAATAACCGAATCACTATTTTCTCACCATACATTGTGGGATAAGTTGATATGCGCATATCCACCATTCTGCCACCCAACTTCATCCTTACACGCCCATCCTGAGGAATGCGACGTTCAGCTATATCCATACCGGAAATAATTTTAATTCTTGTTAAGATCGGGGCATGTAATTGCTGCGATAACAACGCCCTCTCTTCCAAAAGACCGTCTATTCTATAACGTACCTTCAGCGATTTTTCCATTGGTTCAATATGAATATCGCTTGCCCTGTTCAAAACTGCGTTTGAGATAATCTTATTAACCTCTTCTATAACCTTTGTACCTGACGCCAATTTTGCAAGGCTAATTTCAGAATCGCTATCAACCTCCTGAGTTCCGAGATTAATATACTGAATATCCTCAATACTATTTTCACTTCGATCATTAATACGATATCCTTCTTCTAAAAGTCTTTTAACATCTGATTCAGATGCTAATACTGGTTGTATTCTAAGCTTTATCTCCAATCTGATGTCATCAATTGAATAGATATCCAGAGGATTATACATTGCTACTTTTAACACATCCTCTGAACGTGAAAGAGGCATAAAACTATAATGTTGGGCCAGAGATAAAGGCACTATTTTATGGACATCAGAGGAAATTTGACATTCTTTTAAGGAAATAAAAGGGATCTCCAGATATTTAATAAAAAAATCCGAGATCTGGTCTTTGGTAACAAATCCTCTTTTAATTAAAATGCGACCAAGATTACCACCGCGGTTTTTCCTTGTTTCTAAAGCAACTGCCATCTGATCAACGCTTAAAAGACCTGCTTCTACCATCTTTTTACCAATTTCTTCCAGAGTATAAATCTCATTTTTTTTACCTGTCATATTTTTTCTGCTCCTCACATAAGAATATAATAATAATGAATTATATAATACATGATATTATAGCCCCCGCAAAACAAAATGACCAACTCTGCACATGAGTGATAAGAGAGAATTGCTTTTAATGGAGGTGAATGGAGGATGTTGTAAATATTTAGATTTCGTATTCA
>CAZLRI010000206.1:0-4954 GCA_964561745.1 uncultured Pseudobdellovibrionaceae bacterium
TTTTTAAAACCCCCTCAATCCCCCTTTTCAAAGGGGGAAGTTTATTTAATCCTTACTTACGATGAAACTGTTTGATTTGCTCAGCCGATAGCATCGCCGTCCTCTCGTGAGTCTGGCGTGCCACCCGCACCTTGTTTTTCCAAAAGGGCTGCGACCTTGGTCAATATGGCCCGCTCAATTTGCTGACCCAAGTTTTTTTCGATGGGATGAAAAATGTGGAAGTCTCGATTGCCGGTTTTTTTGGTGGGATAGGTCAGCCGGTAACCGGTGCCATCAAGCCGTTGATGCACACCGATGGATCCGAGATAAACTTTGTCGTCGAGGACGACGCTGGCAAAGGCTACAAGACCATTGGCGGGTTTAATGAGCTGAATGTTGATCTCAGAAATTTTCATCACGTTTTTCCCAATTCACCGAAGGATTTTTTGCCTTCGTAAAGGGAATTACGGGGTGATGAGAAAGTGATGATGTTTTCGGATCTGAAAAAGGCCCACTCTGTTCACGAAAATACCCGATGTTCACGTTGCATGAACATTTTCACGAAAATGGCTGAATTTCACGGACGTGAAAATTTGGCCATATCAGGCTTATTGCCTATTTGGCCAAATCCATTTAACTAATTGAATTATTTAGAATTTGACAAAACGTTCACGAAAACATAGGCTGTTCACGATCCATGAACATTAGGTGAATTTGTGAACAAATTAGATCCTACAACCCTTTTCCCTACGGATGACCGCATCTGGATGGCGATCCTTCTTCTGAATTACAAGGACAAGGTTTTCACGGTACGCGACTTTTCCAACTTGAGCGGCATGAGCCTCGGTTTCATCTCTCAATTCAGCAATCTGCTGAAAGAAGCCGGTTACATGGCAGAGGGCCGGCAGATGAAGCTCAAGGATCCAGGGGCATTACTCAATATCCTCCGGGACATTTACTTTTTTGAAAAACACGAGCGTCACTCCTACTACACTGATTCACAACCTGAAGAGACAATTCAAAAGATTCGGGACATTGGCAAAGAGCGAAGCTACGCCCTGACCAGAATGGCCGGGGCGTCCAAGATTGCCCCCTTTGTTCGTTTCGAACTGGTCGATTTTTATATTTCTTCCACAGAAGAGATCGCTTTGTGGAAAGAAAAACTGAAACTAATTGACGTGGAACTGAGCGGCAACATCAACCTGTTTGTTCCCAGTGACAAGCGAATTTTAACTGATGTGCAAACAGTGGATGCAATTAAAATTGTGAACAACATCCAGCTCTATCTCGATCTTTATAAATATCCGGCACGTGGTCGGGAGCAGGCAGAACACTTACGGGAGCAAAAAATAAAGGTATGGTAAGATACGCAACACATTTTGAAGAAAATGAAGCCACCCGATCTCAAGCCGTCTTGCTCGAGATCATGACCATTTTGGGTTCCTACAGGGAACATATTTATCTTGTTGGCGGCTGGGCGCCTTATTTTCTGCTTAAGTTATTTCAGAGACCGGAGGACACATTCGAACATGTCGGTTCGATTGATATCGATCTTGTCATCGACTTCACCCAAATTGAAGAATCCCAATACCAGACAATTGTAAACCTTCTCTTGAAAAGAAATTATCAGCAACGTTTAGATAAACTGGGTCGCGTCATCCCATTTACGTTTCAGCGGCATTACAAGGGAGTGGAAATTCAAATTGACTTTCTGGCTGGCGAATATGGTGGCACCGGAAAAAAGCATTGCCATCAACGCATTCAAGACGATCTCTTAGCCCGAAAAGCTAGAGGCGCGGACATCTTGCCACAACATCATATTTCATTCGACTTGAGTGGAGTCCTCCCCGATGGGGCAGAGAACACCTGTAAGATAAAGGTTGCCAGCATTGTATCTGCATTGACGATGAAAGGCATCACGATCTCAGAGCGGTATAAAGAGAAAGATGCCTACGATATCTACTCCCTGATTGCGCATTACAAAGAAGGTGCTGCTTCAGCCTTGCAAGAAATCAAAGAAAATTTGGCAAATGGTTTGGTTAGTGAGGGCATGCGCGGACTTGCCCAAAAATTTGAAACCGCTAAATCACCCGGGCCAACGTGGGCGGCCAAGTTCATGGAACCCAAAAATGAAAACGAAGCTGCCTTAAGACAGGCAAAAATTTTCAACAGTGTCAGGCCTTTTGTGGAGGGGGTTGAGAAAGCTTTAAGAAGGACAACAAAAAAGTGAGAGTTGATTTGGTAAAAAATGTAAGGAACATAATGAATCAATCAATGTGTAAAGAAGAGCTAGAACCAACAAACAACCCAGACAGTCAAGTTGTCTCAAGAAAAAGGGTTGTGGATCATGGCGAGGTCTACACGAACGAACGTGAAGTTAATGCCATGTTGGACCTGGTGAAACAAGAGACAGAACGGATTGAATCGCGTTTTCTAGAACCAGCCTGTGATACGGGGAATTTTTTGGCTGAGGTTTTAAAAAGGAAACTGACTATTGTTGAGTCCCGATATGGCAAGAGTCAGTTAGAGTTTGAACGTTACACCACCTAGGCTGGCCAATCAGATTCTTGATTTACTGCCTGCCGATATCTGGACTGACAAGAGCATCACCTTTCTGGATCCGGTTTGTAAGACAGGTGTTTTCCTGCGTGAAATTGCAAAGCGGCTCATGAAGGGATTGGAAAAAGAAATCCCCGATGAACAGGAGCGCGCCAACCACATTTTTAAGAACCAGATTTTTGGTATTGCCATAACCGAACTGACAGCTTTGCTTTCGAGGCGCTCTGTTTACTGTTCAAAAACAGCCAATGGCAAATACTCTATCTGCAATGCCTTTGAAAATGGGGAAGGCAATATCCGTTTTATAAGAACGGAGCATGCATGGGTTAATGGAAAATGCCACTATTGTGGTGCGAGTCAGGAAGTGTATGAACGTGGTGAAGAACTCGAAACCCATGCCTATGAGTTTATTCATACAGATGATTTTAAGGAGGTAATGAATATGAAATTTGACGTGATTGTCGGCAATCCGCCGTATCAAATCTCAACAGCAGGTGATGATAATGGAGCTCAGGCTAAACCGCTATATCATCTGTTTGTTGAACAAGCAAAAAAGCTAAATCCTACATTTATTGCAATGACCATTCCCTCACGTTGGTTCTCTGGTGGCTGGGGGTTGGATGAGTTTAGGGATAAAATGATGTCTGAGGCGCACTTAAAATACCTTCACGACTTTCCGAATGCATCTGATTGCTTTCCTGGAGTGGAGATCAAGGGTGGCGTGTGTTATTTTCTATGGGATAAAAGTTATTCTGGAGAAACGACCTTTGCAACTCATGATGGAAATGCGATTGTGTCAATATCGAAACGCTCTCTTAGAGAGCCAAACTGTGATATTGTCATCAGATATAATGACGCTATTCCCATCCTGCACAAAGTTCGATCTTTGAGTGAACCTGCTTTCGAATCAATTGTAAGTACAAAAAAACCATTCGGTTTTATAACAAATTATAATGGAAAAAAAGAGCCATTTGAGGGCGCAGTCAAACTTTATGGTAACAGAAGAGTCGAGTACGTTAAACGTAAGGACGTTACAAGGCGTGAAGATTGTATAGATTCACACAAAGTCATAGTTCCAAAGGCAGTTGGGTCAGGTGATAGTAGGACGGATCAAAGTTGTCAGACGGAGCAAAAAATAATATTAAAAATTAATTGCAAATGAAGCGAATAATCGATATAATAGCTCCATATTATGAAGCGATTATCGCTCCAAAAAGATATGGTTTATATCTGGCAAAAATCAGAATGGCCTAATTTTACTTATAATAACAACGCGTTATCTATATTATTAGGAAAGGTGCGTTTTTCTCAAGGGGTTCTTTTAGGTAGAATGGAAGAACTTGGGTTTGAGCTAAATAAAGAAGCTAGAGCAAATATTCTCGTAAGCGAAACAATAAAAACCTCTGAAATTGAAGGAACTATTCTTAATTTGGAATCAGCCAGATCATCTGTTGCAAGACATCTTGGATTATTAACTGATCTGCATCTCCCTACTGATCGTTATATTGATGGAATAGTTGATGTCTTGATAGACGCAACTACAAATTATTCTGCACCTTTAACCATTGAAAGACTTTTGGGGTGGCAAGCTGCGCTTTTTCCAACAGGATTTTCCGGACTCCATCGCATTAATGTTGGCAAATTGCGCGGGAAAGAACCCATGCGAGTTGTCTCCGGTCCTATTGGACATGAAACAGTGCATTTTGAGGCACCTCCACATGAAACAATCAAACATGAAATAAAACAGTTTCTTATGTGGTGGCAAAAAAGCGGCGAAGTATTGGATGGCATTGTAAGGGCAGGCATTGCCCATCTCTACTTTGTAACAATACATCCATTTGAGGATGGAAACGGAAGAATAGCACGTGCATTGACTGATATGGCACTTGCACAGGATGAAAAATTGGAAAAAAGATTTTATAGCCTTTCAACACAGATTATGACGGAACGAAAAGAATACTACGATATGCTGGAATTATCCCAAAAAGAAACACTTGATATAACTAATTGGCTTATGTGGTTTTTACAATGTACGGAACGGGCAATAAATAACGCAGAAAAGATCATTTCAAAAGTTATGGCAAAAGCATCTTTTTGGAAAAAGAACTCAAATATAGAAATAAACACACGTCAGCGAAAAGTTATCAATATTTTGCTTGATGCTGGTCCTGCTGGATTTGTTGGAGGACTCACTACCAGAAAATATGTTGCACTTGCAAAAACAAGCAGAGTTACAGCATACAGGGAAATAAACGATTTGATGCAAAAAGGAATTTTGAAACAAAATGAAGAAAAGGGTCGCAATGTCAATTATGAAATTAATTGGTGAGTTGATATAAAACCCTCCCCAACCCTTCTTTGCAACGGAACTTCCCCCTCAGGAAAGCAGTAAAAAATGGCTAAAACGTAGGCAGGG
>CAZLRI010000207.1:0-4949 GCA_964561745.1 uncultured Pseudobdellovibrionaceae bacterium
AAACAATTTACTATTTTCAAGTTTCAACATTTTTAATGCTATATAGTATTGGGGGAAAATTAATGAAAAACAAAAAATGTTGTAGCTATGGTGATATACCTAATTTTCTAATTCTAAACACGCTTTTATACTCAGCAAATATTTCTAAAAAATATTTATCTAGGGGGTACCTATAAAATGAAAAAGAAACCAAATGAAGAAAAAAGTATTGAGTCCAATGTCGGAATAACCTATAGGGCTTTGTCGCAGTTCTTTGCTTTGGTTGCAGTCATTTTCATGATTACAGCTAGCGTCAGCTATGCTGTTATGGCCAACCCCTTAATCTGGACAACTGATGCTGAAGGAACAAACACAACAGATTTCGCACAAGAAGAAGATGTTTATATCCAGGGAAGCGGATTTGCTTCTGGAACAGATGTAAATATTAATGTAACGAGACCCACTACTGACATAGACTCTGCCCCTGGTGGTAGGTTTCTTGATGGTAGTCTCCCAACAACAGATGAAACAGGTTCTTTCTCAGATTATGTTTACCAATTAAATGGAGATGAAGGCCTATATACAATAGACGCCTCTGACGGAATAAATGGGCCTGCCCAGACAACTTTTACAGATAGGGTTAACTTCTTTACAACTGATTCTGATTATTCAACAAAAAAATATATCTTCCCACAAGCAGGAACAGCATACGCATCCGCAACACTTATTAGGTATTCTAGTAAGGGTAAATATTACCTCTTTGAATGGTATGATAGTACAAGCGGAAGTCCTGTTCTTGTAAGCACCTCTTCTTGTATGAGCGGTTCAAGCGGACAAGTAACGCATTCATACTCTCCATTAACAAATGCAGGTGCCTGGGGAGTAAGATTAAGAAAATACAGTAGTTCTGCATGTAGCGGTAGCAGCACAGATTATACAAGATTATTCAATGTTTATGAAGGACAGCTAATAAGCCCTACAGATGACACATATGTAATAAAACAAGGTTACTCATATGTAAATACTAATTATAATAATAAGGATTTATATGTTAAGGCAAAAAAACAATATTCTTGGAGTACTCTTGAAACAAGAAGAACGTATTTAAAATTTGATTTAACAGAGTTAACTGATTGTAGTGAAATAATTTCTGCAAAACTCCATTTAGACAGATTTACTGGAGACAGCACACACACAATATATTCTTATAGAGTTTCAAATGATAAGACAACAGGAGGTGCTTGGACAGAAACCAATTTGGTTTGGAGTAATGCACCAACTGATTTTTCAGATAGCTCTTCAACATCTGTTGATAATATTAATGGAGGATATATATGGGATGTTACAACTGCAGCTCAAAATGCCTTCCCATCTGATTTGAGTTTAGCCTTAAAATTCTTAAATGATGATACAAATATTGGAAAAAACCATGATTTCTATGATAGAGAAAGAACAGGAACAGGAGGAGAAGATCCTTATTTAGAGGTTGTTTGTGCTATTCCAGCAGTATGTGGTGATCATGCAACTCAAACAGATTGTGAAGATGCTCAATGTTACTGGTGTCCTAATTGTTCTGGCTATTATATATTTAATGGAGCAAATCAATGTGTAAATTCAGCCCAGGACTGTTCTTATAATGGCTGTGATGTTAGTACATGTGGTGCTCAATGTGATGCACAAAATCTATGTCTGGATACAGAATGTGATCAGCTAGATGGATGTCAAGGTAATGACTGGTATGATTACCAGGATGTTCCAAATGCATGCTTGGGAGATTGTACTTGTGAAACTAATTTATGTGGAGCACCAACAATAACACCAAATGATGCAAGATGCACAGAATGCCAGACAAACGCTGATTGTGATAATCAAAATGTATGTACTGATGATATATGCAATCAAGATACTTATACGTGCGACTATCTTAATAATACTAACCCCTGTGATGATGGATTATTTTGTACTGTAGATGATGTCTGTTCAGGAGGTTCTTGTCAGGGAGGAGGAGCAAGAGATTGTTCAGCATCAGGTGATCAGTGTAATGATGGTGTTTGTGATGAAGATGTAAATGCTTGTGTAGCATCTCCTAAACCAGATCAAACTCCATGTAATGATGGATTATTCTGCACAGATCCAGACGCATGTACTTCAGGTGTTTGTAGTGGACATGCAAGAGGTTGCTCAGATAGAAATGAATGTACTGATGATAATTGTATAGAAGGAGATCCAGGGCATTGTGAGAATCCAAACTTAGCTGCTGGAACAGAATGTGGAAGTGCAAGAGACTGCCCAGATGATAAATGTGAGGGACCATTTGCATGGTTCTATCCGGATGATGGACATGATACATGTGATGGATCAGGAAACTGTGTTGTTTATTCTTGTGCAAAGGAAACTTCTTATTGTACTGATAATGACTCACAAGATGGAATTAATGGTTTAATATGTGGAGCACAATGTGATCAAAATAGTGATTGTCAACCACACATAAGTGGAGATTGGTGTTATTATGATGGAACTTGTGAGTTAGTGATGTCCTGTGAGTGCAATTATTTTTCACAATATTGTCCAGAACCAGGAACAGTAGATGGAGAAAAAAAATGTTGGTATGATCCAGATGGAGATCCTAATAATAATTGTGTAAATAGTGGGAGCGGAGGATGTACCTTAATGGTTACCCCAATGGGCTGCAAAGATACATGTGATCCTGTTTTAGGTCCGATAGATACTATAGGTCCAACAACCAGCAATACCAATGCTGTGCCTTATTATAATAATGGAATATTTAATTTGACATCCCATGCAGAGGACACATGCTCAAATATTGAAAGAGCAGAATACTTTGTTGGTCATGTGTTAGGTTCTTGTGGTTTCCCAGGAACAGGAACACCAATGGAAGCAACAGACGCAGCATTTGATGAACTAATTGAAGACCTGAAAAAAGATAATGTAAACTATCTCCAAGATGGTTTGAACTTTGTCTGCGTGCAGTCAAAAGACTCAGCAGGAAACTGGGGCAACTGTGACTGTGCTTACTTTGAAACAGATGTAATACCACCAGATTATCCATACAACATCTATCTTGATGATGTTTTATATCCAAACGAATATTTGGTTTGTGGAGATAACCCATGGCTGAATGCAACAGTATGTGATGTTGAATCAGATATTCAAGGAGGAGAGTATTTCTTAGATATTACAATACCACCAATTCCAGCTCCATGGAGTGGTTACTGGATGAATGTTCTCTATCCATTTATAAGACCCGATGGTTATCACTGTGCTGTAATCGGAGCATTAGTAGACACATCCCAATTAGAGGATGGAACCCATTATATAGCAATAAGAGGAAAAGATAGTGTTGAGAACTGGGGTAAAATATCTCAATGGAAGTATAATATTTCATTTATAAGGGATACAATGGCTCCAGAAACTTTCAAGCAGTTGAATCCTACAGATGGATTAAGTGTCCAGTGCTATGGAACTGAAGCATCTGATGTAGGTGTTGCTGAGAAAGGAACATTAACAAATGGTTGTGCTTATGTAAAGCAGGGAACTCAGATAACATTAACTGCTACTGATCCAGACCCACAGGGAACAGGAGAGTTTGCAGGCAATGTAATTATATATTATAGGGTTTGGTGGAAAAATGAAACAGGAGACTCATGGCAACTTGACCAGGAAGGTCAAAGTGCAGTTGACCAGTCAGTTACAATAACTCTTAACAAGGATTCTTATCACTTGATAGAATATTGGTCAGTTGACTTATGTGGATGGGAAGAAACACATCACTTTGAGTTGGATATTGTTGATACTCAGGATCCAGTTATAACTAAAACAATTACAGGACCTCAAGTTGATGGTGATAATAATCCAATACACAAATACCTAAAAAAAGATTCAACTATTGTGCTTGATTGTGTAGATGAAGGACCTCACCCAGTAGATGATGTAATACTATATTGGGAAATGTACTGGAAAGAAAAAGAAGGAGATGCATGGGTGCCTAAAGGCAGTGGAATTGAAAATAGCCCTGCTCACAAAGAATTCACACAACTTGATGATTCATACCATAAGTTTGTTTATCGGTGCGAGGATGCACTTGGAAATACAGATGGACCATACACTGAAATAGATGCTGTTGATACTGTTGCTCCTATAATTGAAAAAGAGATTGTTGGTCCTTGGTATGGTAATTGTCCTCCTGGACAGGATTCTGTTAATCAGATAAGCTTCCTTTATGAAGATTCTTTTGAAGGAGTTGATGATCATTCCGGATGGTCAACTAGTGATTCTATAGTTAATCTTGGTACATCAACAGTAGATATTCTTTCAGGTAATGGACTTGTTATTGGGTATAAAAATGGCGGACAAGGAGATATAACTCATAGAGGAACTAGAGGTTTAGGTGTTTATCCTGGAGAACTGGACGAAGTGGACGATCCAGAAAAAATCGAGATTGAATTTGATTCTGCTCAATACATAGATTCCATTGAATTGAGGTCTTTATTTTCAGGTGAATGCAATGGTGGTGAAAAGGGACATATTGATTTCTATAATGGAGCCAGTTTAGTTTACAGTGAAAATCCTGTTGGTGTACAATTAGGAGGAAATGGTATCTGGAGTAAAAGTTATGATACTGCAATAATTGCTGATAAAATTATTTTTTATGCAGAAAATGATAGTTGTTCAGAATTTGCTGTTGCAAGAATAGGATTACAAAATGATTGTTACATTGATGGTGTTACAGAAATACACGTAAGTGCAACTGACCCACAACCGCATCCAGTAAATCAAGTTACATGCGACTGGGATTATGAAGTAATAGGCGGAACAAAGACTGGTAGCGGACAGACTGATGTTGTACCTCCATTTGTTATATCATTCCCAGAAGAATCAAAGCATGTATTGACAATTACATGTGAAGATGCACTTGGCAATCAAGTAACTGATGTTGAAACTTTCTTGGT
>CAZLRI010000208.1:0-4929 GCA_964561745.1 uncultured Pseudobdellovibrionaceae bacterium
CTCTGCGTTTTATGACAGATGCCATCGTGCCCTTTACCAACAATCAGGGCGAAAATGATTTGCGCATGACCAAGGTTCAACAAAAAATCTCTGGATGCTTTCGTTCAATGGAGGGCGCAAAGATCTTTTGTCGTGTTCGAAGTTTTTTATCCACCTGCCGCAAAAATGACGTGAGCCCTGCCTCCGCATTGCGAGATCTCTTTCAAGGTAAGCTGCCTGCCTTCATGAGTTAGATAAATTTCGCTGACCTGTTACAATTTTTATAATATTTGATGAGATATTCTTTAGCATCTCTTGAGAACAACTGTGATAATCCAGAATATCCACTTTGAAAGGAAGATTGCTCTCCTCCATTTTTTCCCGCACCATTGCAATCAGTCCAAGATCGATCTGCGTTGCCCCCTTTAAAAGAATATCCAGATCAGATGCCCTACGTGAAGTCCCATCAATGCGCGATCCAAAGAAAAAGATTTCTACATTTGACGGCAAAAGCTGCCGCAGGATGGAAATGACAATGGCCTTTTCTTTATTAGTAAGGTCCATTCTACTTTTGTCCTTTTAATTTTTGAAGCAGTTTTTCAGCATGCGGTAAAAATTCTTTTGCAGATTGATATACTCTTTCAGCTTCATCTGGATCATAAATGTGAGTGCTTAAATTTCTTGCCTCCAGAAAAGCAAACCATTTTTGGATATCTTCAATCAACCCCTCCTCCATTGCATCACGGAGCACAGGTTTAGGAGAAGCACTTATATCATTTCTGCCCAATGCCAAAAGAGTTTTGCGCATCATCTTCCACGCCAATTCAAAAGTATACTCATAACGCTGGATAACACCGTCGCGTTCAAGGTCGCTTAGAGAATCTTTTGCCAGCGCTGATTTAAGAGTTTTGATAGCGTTTTCAAAACTGCTAAAATCGAGTTTTTCGATAGCAACCATAAAGCCTCCTCTTACAAAGACATCTACCATTTTTAAAGCCTAAAAAGTGAAAAACCCTCTCTGATAAATTTTCAAAGAGAGTTTTTCCAAGCTGTTTGGGGTGGCTAGAGGGATTTGAACCCTCGGCCTTCTGGGCCACAACCAGACGCTCTAACCAAGCTGAGCTATAGCCACCATAATTAGTTATAGGTCGATGGTAGCGTAAAGCATATCAAGACCTATAACTAAATGCTAACAAGTATGAGCATCAACCAATTAATCTATTTTCAGGCTTTTTAGATACTGTTGAAATGGTTTGTAATATTCCTCAAATTTTTCAGCAGGGAAACTAGCTGTCATATTGACAGCCAGTTTATCCTTAAGCAGTGTGACCTGAACTTGTTTAACAATTTGGCCTGGTTTGATATTTGGGGTTGGCACATCAGGCTGCCTTTGTTTCATCAGCTCAGCCATTGCTGAAACATCCCAACTGCAAACCATTATCTTTCCATGAACACCTGATATTGCTATGTCTTTTTCATCAGATATTTTCAGGTCTTTAATTCCTCTTTTTTGGATTGATTCCTTGATTTTGCCAAAATAAGTGGCAAGATCAGTCTCCTTTGGCAGGAATTCCTTTGTTAAAATGATGTTTGGTTTTACATTAGGATCTTCAGATGGAAGTGTTAAAGTTAACATCCCCTGTACCTGCCAATCTTGTGGAACATCTGCTGATAATCCAGCAATATCTATGTGTGGCATAATGCCCCCCTTTTTTATTAGGCAAGGAATCTAACATGTCTTTTTATTTATTTCAAGGATTTTAAGGGGTTGAAAGGATTTAAAAATAGGAATAGAGTAGGTCAACAATCAATGGAGTTTATATGAATGATGTAACAAACCGTAGTATAAGCAAAAAAACGCAATTTGCAGTTGGTGGTAAGGATCAAGGCAAGAGGCTGGATCTCTGGCTAAACCAGAAAATGGCTGGCAGATCTAGGGGAGATATCAAGAGGTTGCTTGATAATGGTGCGGTTTTTGTTAATCATAAAAAGGTGTATATATCAGGATGGAAGGTAAATGCTGGCGATAAAGTTGAGGTAAGGGATATAAAGAAGAAAAAAGGTTCTTCAGGAAAAAAGACCGGCTTGTTTGTGAAGATTATACATGAGGATAGTGATATCATAGTGGTTGATAAACCATCTGGCATTATTTCAGTTCCACACAAGGATAGCAGCGGCACAACAATGATGGATTGTGTTAGAGATTATCTGAGAAGAAAATATAAAGAGAGTAAGGGCGCTTTTTTATATCCTGTGCACAGACTGGATGCAGAAACAAGCGGGGTAATGGTGTTTGCAAAATCCGGAAAAGCAAAGAGTCTTGAAGATCTGTTTCGATCCCACTTTATAGAAAGAGAATATCTGGCAGTTGTTTCCGGTAGATTGCAAAATAATCAGGGAAGAATTGATATGCCTGTTGAAAAAGGAAAATTTTCCGGAGGGCAGAGGGCAAGGGTTTCTTCTGAAGGGAAAAAAGCAGTTACTGATTTTGATGTAAAGGAGCGTTATCGTAATGCAACACTTGTGGAGCTGACAGCTCATACAGGCAGAACCCATCAGCTTCGTATACATTTGGCTGGGATTGGTCATCCAATAATAGGTGATAAAGTATATGGAGATAATTCTTTTGCTTTCCCAAGACAGGCTTTACATTCATCTATGCTTGGATTTCAGCACCCTGCAACTCGTAAGATGGTTAGATATCGATCTGAATTGCCGGAAGATATAAAAACACTGGTGGATTCTTTAAGAGATGATGTTTAAAAATAGAGAAATTTTTCTTAGATGTTCCAGTTTTTTCAATCGTTAAACTTTTCTTTTAAAACGATTTGAGTGTCTTTTAGAATCCGATCAGATTCAGGTATGATATTTATTATGTCTCCTCTTTTTAGGGCGCTGTTATATACAGCTTTAATGTTTCTGCTGGATATCAATGCACAGTTATCTTTCGAATAGTCGCGATCAAGGCGCGATATCCTTTTTAAAATACCGTTATTGCAAAGTAGAAGTTCTGTTTTTCCTTTTGAAGGCAAAGGCGAGCTAACAACTTTCCAGTCGTTGTGTGTGTCAGGCCTTTTAACAGAGGTTTTTTGAATAGTAAGATAGGTCATTTTCAGATAGTTATGTTTAATTCCAAGCAAGCTGTCGGTATTTTTTATAACATCAGGCAGCGACCATTCCAGATAAAAATGGCACCAATCTCTTCTGTTAGCTGCAAGCATTGGGCATGGTTTTCTATGCAGACATGGGGCAACAATCTGAACGCTGTCATCAAAATATCCTATTAAACGGTCTCTTAATTCCATCATCATTCTGGTGGTTTTTTGTATAGCAATATCCAGCATAAGAATAGTGCCGTTTTCTTTTAACTTATTTTGGATAAGTGATTCGCACAAAAGGAATTGCTGATTTATATCTCCAATCTCATTTAGAAAATTGGCTGCTATAATCAGATCATATTTTTCCCCGGATCTGTTTTTCAGGTTTGGTCGTAATAGTTCAGTGGATGTGTGAAATGAATCTTTTTTATTTCCAAGCTGTGAAAAAAGATTTTTAGCATCGTTTAGGATTTCGTTGTTCTGATCAACTCCAAATAAATCGAGTTTTATATTGTCAGCTTTTTGTTCAAAGAATGTTGAACATGCGATAGATGCGGTTCCTGGACCGCAGCCAAGATCAAGAACACTCATTTGTTTTTCAGACGATTTTTTGATATGATCAAATGCGCCTTTAGAGTAAGCTTCATTAAGTGCTTTTAAGGTTTTTGCGTAATTGGTGAGAGTGAAATATAAAAGATATGCAGACCGGTATTCTTTTTTATTAAAGTAATTTTTTGGAAGATTAGAACGATTGATTGTAAAAGAATCTGATAGTTCGGCTGCTCCTTTTGCAAAGAAAAAAATATCTTTATGTGTAAACTCAGAATTTTTTTTGGAAACCTTAAAGCGTTTGGGCAGATAAGTTTCTTTAATATATTGCAGAATGGTTTTTTCAAGTCTGGAGCTGATTGTTTTTGTCATATTTAACTTTTTTTCTTTAAAAGAAATTCCCTTCCTTTTCCAACCGACATATTTACAGGAATTCCTTGTTCGCACAATGGACATGAATCTTCGTCCCATGATTCAAGGTCGATATCTATTAAAGAAAAGAGCTTTGGTACATCGCCTAAATCTTTTTTATTCACTTTGCCTCTGTTGCATAAGACCGCCACGCCAACAATATGTGTCTCTGCTTTTTTTGCTGCTTCAACAACCTTTTTTGCTGAGTTGCCTGTGGTTAGCACGTCTTCAACAACAAGGACATTCTTTCCCTTTATGAGCTTATCGTAGCCCCTTTTTAATATAAATGAAGTATTGTCTTCAGCTTTTTCAGCATATAGAGCAAGCACTTCCATGCCTGTAAGCTGGCTTAAGTGAAATGCAATCCATTGAGACAAGATCACCCCTCCGATAGCTGGAGCAACTACTGCTTGTATATCTTTATGTATAAAGTGTTCTGCTATTGCCAGACAGATTTTTGATACCTCATGTGTGTGTGGATAAATTGCGTCTTTGTTAAAGTAAGTTGACCCATGTCTTCCTGATGTGTAGACAATGTGGCTGTTGGTTATGACTGCTTCCTTTTTCTCAAGCAGATCCAAAATTTCTTTTTCGTTTATCATGATTGATGGATGTTTTTAAAGAACAACAACAAAAGAAGTAAAATCATTTACTTGCTTTGTTGTTGTGCCCAGGGCGGGACTTGAACCCGCAAGGGTTACCCCATACGCCCCTTAAACGTACGTGTATACCAATTCCACCACCTGGGCAAAAGCAAAAAAAACTATTCAGCTTTTTCTGTGTCAGCTTTTCCTTCCGGAGCTTTTTCAGGAACCGTAGTATCTGTGCTAGCTGGTATTTCCTCTTTTTGAGGGATGCTTTCTTCAGTTGTTACAGCATTATCTAAAACAGA
>CAZLRI010000209.1:0-4918 GCA_964561745.1 uncultured Pseudobdellovibrionaceae bacterium
CTACCTTCTCATAGATTTGCTCAATAATATCTGCCTTTGTCATCTTGCCCTCCTTTTTTCATCTTTTCTCAAAGATGTTTAGTAGATAATATATATTTAGATTCTAAACTAATCAAGTTCTCAAAATAGCTCCAACTTTATTTTCAAGCTCTTTTATTATTTTTGAATGCGCCATGTTGATTTCATCATCAGTTAATGTCCGCTCATTTGATGAATATCTGATGGTATAGGCAATGTTTTTTTTACCTTCTTCAATTCCTTTGCCACAATATACGTCAAAAACACGAACATTATCAACTAAAGAAACTCCGCTATTTTGAATAATTCCCAATATCTCCACGCATGGGATATGTACATCAACAACAATAGCTATGTCTCTTTCTACAAATGGATACTTTGACAATTCCCTAAACTTAGGCTTCTCAGCCAAAGAAAGCTTGCAGAGCTCTTCAAAATCAAGCTCAAAAACAAAACAGTTACTTGAAAACTCCCATTTTTTATCAAGATCAGGATGCAACTGACCTAAAAAACCTATTCTCTTATTTGCCACAACTAAATCAGCTGATCGACCAGGATGGAGAAAATTTATATTTTCGCATCTTTGCCAAGAGCTTTGTTCATACAAATACATTGTTTTAAGAACCGCTTCGATCGCCCCTTTTATATCATAAAAATCAACATTAGCAGATGTGTCCCATGAATTAAATGCTTTCTCTCCTATTAATAGACCTGCAAGATGCAGGTTTTCAATAAAATTATTATTCTGATTAAGAAACGTTTTTTGCAGGGCAAATAATCTTACATCTTTTCTTTGGTGGTTAATATTTAAAGAAGCAGCATTCAACAATCCGGGAATAAGCAGCGTGCGCATAACATTTTGGTCTGCTGCAATCGGATTTTTAACTATAATCGGATTTAATTCCAGTCCTGAAAAATATTTCAAATCATCATCACTCGCAAAGCTCATGAGAACAGTTTCATTAAAACCACAACCTAACAAAGCATTGCGAGCTTCTCTGTATTTTCCGCTAAATTTTGGTTTGCTGATTGACTGCATTGAACTATTTGGAACTGTATCAGCAATTTTTTCATATCCATAAACTCTTGCAACCTCTTCGATTAAATCAATAGGTCTTGTGAGATCAGGTCGAAACGTTGGTATATGAGCTGCTAATTCATCATTAGCTACAACTTCCACTTCCATTCCTAAACTCTCTAATATAGATTTTACCTGCTTTTGCGAGATCTCTTTTCCAAGTATTCTGTGAATCTCACTAATATGCAATTTTACAATATGTGATTTTATCTGTTTTGGTTTAATGTCTATGAAATCTTTTGTGGCAACGCCACCTGATAATTCGCAAATTAATGAAGTTAAACGCTCTAAAGATGAAACAACTCCGTTATAATCAACCACGCGCTCAAATCTTCTTGATGATTCAGTTGATAGACCTAATCTCTTGCTGGTTCGGCGAATCCCAACATAATCAAAAAAAGCACTCTCTAATATCAACCGCGTTGTTTTATCAGAAACCTCTGAATTCTTTCCGCCCATAATGCCAGCAAGAGCAATAGGACCTTCTTCATCGCAAATTAGTAAATCTGATGGCAGAAGCCTTCTCTCACTACCATCAAGGGTTACAAATACAAATTCTTTAGCTGGATGCGATATATTTATTTTACCCTTACTTACCAATTGATAATCAAATGCATGCAAAGGTTGACCAGTTTCAAGCATAACATAATTTGTTGCATCTACAACATTGTTCACTGGTCTTACACCGCAAGCTACAAGTCGACTGACTAACCAATCAGGTGAACTAGATATCTTTACATTATCAACAATGAACGCACTGTAACGCAGACATGCATCATCTGCATTTATCGTAACCTTAAGATAATCTGCAATATTACCTTTTCCTTTTAAGCTGGTTGTTTTAAGGGATTTTAATCTTTTTTTAGTGTGTACGCTAATCTCTCTAGCAACACCTATTACAGACAAACAATCAGAACGGTTGGGAGTTACCCCTAACTGAAAAACAGAGTGCCCTTCAACCTCTTCAATAGCTTCAACCTCAACACCACCCATTGTTAATAGTTGAGCTATTTTTTCAGGGCTCTCGTTTATATCAACATATTCTTTTAACCAATCAAAAGTAACTCTCATATATTATATAATACATTAAAACTGTTCTAAAAATCGGAGATCATTTTCATAAAAAAGACGAATATCATTAATGCCGTAAAGAAGCATAGCTATCCGATCTATTCCCATACCAAAAGCAAATCCACTAACCTGCTTTGGATTATATTTTACTGCCTTAAAAACATCAGGGTCAACCATACCGCAACCTAATATTTCAAGCCATCCTGTATTTTTACACACCCTACATCCACTGCCCTGACATATAACACAGGAGATATCAACTTCTGCAGAAGGCTCTGTAAAAGGGAAAAAGCTAGGTCTGAATCTTACCTTCAATGCTTGTCCAAAAATCTTGTGACAAAAAATACTTAAAACCCCTTTTAGGTCTGCAAATGTAATATTATTATCTACTAAAAGACCTTCGACCTGATAGAACATTGGCGAATGAGAGACATCGCTATCACTCCTATAAACAGCGCCAGGGGCTATCATTGCTATTGGAGGAGAATGTTTCTCCATAACACGAATCTGGACTGGAGAAGTATGAGTTCTTAAAACTTTACCACCCTCAACATAGAATGTATCCTGCATATCCCTTGCCGGATGGTCTTGTGAAAAATTTAATGCTTCAAAGTTATAATAATCAGACTCAATATCCGGACCTTCATATATGGAAAATCCCATATCAGTAAAAACCTCAACCACCTTTTCCGTTGTTTGACAAATAGGATGCCTGTACCCGGGTTTTACTATTCTTCCAGGTAAGGTTATATCTATACGGTTAGTGCTGATTTTTTCTTCCAAAATATTTTTGGAAATATTCTCAATCTTACTTGCGATGCTGTCTTGCAATTCCCCTTTTAGTTCGTTTAAATCTTTCCCCACTAAAGGACGATCATTGGCGTCAAGACTTTTCATCTCCTGTAGCATTGACTGCACTATTCCTTTACGACTCAAATATTTGTTTTTAAAATTTTGAGCTGCTTCTAAATCAGAAATAACATCTAACTCCATAAAGGCTTGTTGACGTATGTCATTAAGCTTTTTTAGAATTGTGTTTTTCATGCAGCCTTTGTCCAGCTAACAATTGCAGCAAAATCACTTGGATGTGATATTGCTAAATCAGCTAAAATTTTTCTGTCTAAAAGAACACCTTTTTTCTTCAAATTACCAATAAATCGGCTATATGAAGTGTTGTTCTCTTTTGCAGCAGCTGAAATTCTTGTTTGCCATAAAGCACGAAAATCTCTCTTCTTTAGTTTTCTTCCAACATAAGAATATGAATTCGCTTTATCAACTGCTTCCATAGCAGTTCGCAATAATCTATGCCTACCTCCAAAATAACCTTTGGCCTGTTTCAGTATAGATTTTCTTCTTCTGGTTCCAACTATTCCTCTTTTAACTCTTGGCATTTGAGCCTCCTTTAAAATCTTAAGACAAAATACAATCAACCATACGGCAGTAATCTCTTCATCCTATCCATGTCAGCAGATGAAACCAACGCAGAACTGCGTAATCCTCTCTTCTGCTTACGTGTTTTGTTTGTTAAAATATGTCTTAGTTTTGCACGTTTCCTTTTTATCTTACCGCTCTTTGTAACCTTTAAACGCTTAGCAGCACTCTTCTTTGTTTTTAATTTAGGCATCTCTTTCTCTCCTTCTCAATTTCTTAATTATCTATTTTTTATCAATATTATTTTTTCCACTTTCTTCAACTGCTCTATTTTCTTTTGCCATTTTAGCTGGCACAATAATCATCGAAAGCATTCTGCCTTCCAGTTTAGGCGTTTGTTCTACTTCACCTAAATTCACAACTTCTTTTGAGATTCGAATCAAACGCTCCTGCCCAAGCTCTCTATGGGCCATCTCGCGACCTCTAAAACGCAATGTTATTTTTACTTTATCGCCATCTTCTAAAAATCTTTTTATATGTTTTAGCTTTGTCTGAATATCGTGTTCATCTGTAGCAAGCCGCATTTTGATTTCTTTTGTCTTTATTACAATCTGCTTCTTTTTTGCCTCATGCCTTTTTTTAGATTGTTCATACTTAAATTTTCCGAAATCCATTATTTTACATACTGGATGCCTTCCCATTGGAGACACCTCAACAAGATCCAATCCTTCCTCTTCTGCAAGGCGTAATGCTTCTCTAGTAATGTAAACTCCCAGCTGCTCACCACCTGATCCGATTAAACGAACCTCAGGGACCTTAATTCTACGATTACACCGTAAATCGTCCCTCTTTATTGCTTTTTGCTTAATACACTGCCTCCTTTCGATTTTATTTCTTTTAAAATCTGATCAATGAATTCATCTGATTTCATTGATCCTAAATTACCCTTGCTTCTTGTCCTTACTGATACTGTGTTCTCACTAGCTTCTTTAGCTCCTATCACAATTACATATGGAATTTTGGATAATTCGGATTCTCTTATTTTTAGCCCTAGTTTTTCATTTCGATCATCTAATTCAACCCTAATCCCTTCAGAATGCAGTTTGTCTTTCAATTCACTGGCATATGAAGCCTGATTCTCAGAGATTGTTAATACAGCAACCTGAACAGGCGCCAGCCATAATGGGAAATCTCCAGCATAATGTTCAACCAGCACTCCCATAAAGCGCTCTAATGAACCAAGAAGAGCCCTATGAATCATAATTGGTTTATGCCTAGCACCATCAGTTCCTACATATTCCATCTCGTATCTATTGGGCAGGTTAAAATCAACCTGTATAGTTGTACATTGCCATGATCTTTTTAATGAATCTTTTATTT
>CAZLRI010000210.1:0-4916 GCA_964561745.1 uncultured Pseudobdellovibrionaceae bacterium
TGCATAGTGAGCAACTACTTCGCGGGATGGAGCAAATTTAAAATGTGAAGGCCCTCCATAAGAAGTCCCTCTCATCGCTGCCATCTGTCGCTGCGATATTTGAAGAATCATTTGTTCTTTAACCAACTCAAATATCTCATTTGGAAGAGTATCTACGTTGGTATTACTTTCCACATCTTTAAGAATAGAATAAAGCTGCTTTGCTTTTTCTGCCCTAGGACCAAAACCACCAACATTTTCTAAAAATAGTTTTTGAAAACAGGAACCTGAAATGCAAACATGATAATTAGGTCGATACTTGCCTTGTTTTACTATCCTAATTCTTGACACAATACCAAGTCTAAGAAGGAGCATAGACACATCACGTGCTAATTTATTGCTTGTTGTAGCATAATAAATCGAATGACTTCCTCGCTGATGCTCACCCCTCACCCAAATACAACCATCTGTTGCCCAAAGATGTTTTAGAAACAAAGCAATCTGCTTGTTAGTCAAACAAAAGATCTGTTCTGGTACATATTTTTCATAAGAACGTTGGTTAAATATTCCCAGTTCTTTTAACCATTTTTCAACCCCTGCTGGATGCCATCTATTTCCATTTCCCGCAATAACCAGCTGATGCCAGCTTTTTTCACTATTACATCGCGTCACCTTTGCTCCAAACTCATTAACAGCAGCATCCAAAACAACCCTGCTATTTTCTTCTGAGTTTGTTGTATAACGCAATGGCTGATGTTTAATATAACTTCCATCACCAATTAAATGTCCAAGCAAAGCAATGCGTTTATCTGGCCATACTTTACACTCTGATGGTTCAGGAATAGATCTTGCCATAGCAATACGATCCCCAATCTGCATATTTTCTGCCCGTTGCCAGCCATCTGCTCCAAGCAAACGATGTTGACCAGTAACACGGAGTGCCCTACCACTTGCAAAATTAATTTTAACAACAGAACGCTGTCCAACCTTCCAAACTTTATCACTTTGAGTTGAAACAACCTTTCCATCTTCTGTAACAGCCCAAACTGTTGGTTGAGTATCAACAAGCATTTTAATAGGAACACAACGTCCATCAGCTAACAACACTGGTGTATCACCTGTAACACACTCCCTTAAATCCGACAGCTGCGGTCTTTTATCCTGTCGTGCCTCAACTCCACGGTTAAGCTGAGAAAGCGCCAACACAGGGATATTCAGCTCTTTAGCCAAAGCTTTTAGTGATCTTGAAATATCAGAAATTTCTCTTTCTCGACTTTCAATCCTGCCAACACCGCGCATTAGCTGGAGATAATCTATTACCAACAGATCAAGACCATGTTCTCTTTGAAGTCTTCTTGCCTTTGCCCTTGCCTCCAAAACATTTAATGCCGGCGAATCATCGATGAATATTGACGCTTCTGACAAAAGGCCTGCTGCTCTTGTTAACCTTGGCCAGTCACTTTCAGAAAGAAAACCTCCACGCAATTTTGAAGCATCAACCTCTGCCCTTGAACAGAGCATTCTCTGAACCAGCTGCTGCTTGGACATTTCAAGGGAAAAAATAGCACAAACGATACCTGTATCAATTGCCGCATTTTCAATTATATTCAAAGCCAGCGCTGTTTTACCCATACTTGGTCTGCCTGCAAGTATTATGAGATCTGACCTTTGAAGCCCAGATGTCATCCGGTCAAAATCTTTATAACCACTTGAGACACCGGTAAGCAGTTCCTTTTTTTCATATAACTGCTCTATTGCCTTAAAACTATCTCTGACAATCTCTTTTAAAGGAGAGAACCCCTGATGCAAACGCTTCTGCGCTATTTCAAAGATAATCTTTTCAGCCTGATCAAGATATTCATCAACATTTTTCTGATCTTCAAATCCTTTTGCAGCAATCTCGTTTGCACCTTCAATTAATTTTCTAACAACCGCCTTCTCCCTTATAATTTTGGCATAACTGGCTATATTAGCGGTACTTGGCACCTGATCAACAAGATTGGATAAATAACTTGCGCCACCAACAGCTTCAAGGACACCATTTTGTTTTAGAATGTTTGTGACAGTTACAAGATCAGCAGGCTCGTTTTTTTGATAAAGTTCTATTACAGCTTGATAGATTTTTCGGTGAGCATCTCTGTAGAAATCATCTGAACTAATGAGTTCCACCACTTTATTTATTGCATCATTTTGAAGCAGCATTCCACCTAAAACAGATTGCTCTGCTTCAAGATTCTGTGGTGGCAATTTGAAATTTTGTTCAGACATAGTTGGTTACTCGTTATTCGGTCTGCGTCAGGCGTACATCGCAAAAAGCCTAACTATAGATATTACACTATAATCAAAAGCCGAAAAATTACGTAAAGGGCGGTTGTCGAACAGCTTTTGAATCGCCGCCATCTAAGCCATACAATCTACGGCTATGAGGGCAGGCTATTTTACGGCATTTGAGTAAAATCGACGAAGTAAGACAAACACCCTTTACGTAATGTTCTATGTATGACGGAACACTATTTCTTTACAACCCATACTTTCACTGTTCCGGTCACTTCTGAGTGCACTTTAACCGGTATGTCATAAACACCAATATTTTTGATCGGAGAGTCTATTTGAATTAAGTGACGATCTATGACTACGCCCTCTTTTCTAAGCATTTCAGCAACATCTTTATTTGTAACTGAACCAAATATTTTTTCCTCTTCATTACTTTCTCTTTCAATAGTAATGGTCATTTTTTTCAGCTTTTCCAATAAAGCTTCTGCACCCTTTTTCATTTTTTGCTTTTTTGCCGCAACAACCTGTTTTTGATGTTCCAGTTTCTTAACATTTCTGGAATCAGCAAAAACCGCTTTTTTATTTGGTATTAAATAATTTCTTGCATACCCATCTTTTACATCTACTACATCACCTACTTTTCCCAAAGAAATCACATCTTCCTGTAATATTACCTGCATATTTCCTCCGTTTCGTCGACATTCGACGAATTATTTATGTTGTACGTTTAACACGAAATTTGGCCCAAATGTCTGCAACCCCTAATCCAATAATTAATAATGCAAAAAACTGAAAAAACAAAATTATCATCACAAACAACAGAATTCTAACTAACGGCAACTTAATATTACCTATGAAAAATGTTGTTACTGCAATACCCTGAAAAAAATAGAGTACTGAAAAAATAATCACGGTATTTATTCCAAGATATTCAAGAAAACTCCAATCTAAAAGATAATGCCCTATAAAAAAGGAGCTTGCCGCAATTATTACCACCCATATTAATGAATCTGGGAGTGTAATTCCGGAGATTTCCCATTCATTACCTACAAAAAGATTATTTTTTCTGACAAACCGCCTTGATAATAAAAGATTCACAGCAACGGCAATAGCTGTCATGACAAAGATCAAAGCAGGCATAACTTTTAAAACAAACGCTGCTATCATCGGGCCATTCTCAACAAGCATCATTGTCTGCACATTTGAATTTCCTGTTTCTGTCTGAATTCTCGCAACCTCTTTTACAGCAAACTCAAGATAATTGCTGATAGCATTAATTATATCACTAAACCCAAACAAAAAAGAGACCACTATCAACAAGATCAAAGCTGTGATCAGAGCGCTTGTGCTACCCTTAACTAAGCCCCAGTTTAAGCGGATAGCATCTCCAAGCACCAAAGCAATTGTCAGAAAAAAAAGAAAATATGTAATTCCAAAGAACCTTACTGCAGATACTGAAAAAAAACTTCCAAAACCAAGACCTGGGAGCGGCAAAATAAAATCATATCCCCCAGTTGAAACATGCGCGCCTTTAAAAACCAAAAAATAAATACTAAAAACAATTGCAAAAGCTATACCCGAAGATATTAACCCAGCCTTTCTTCCTGATGTAGCTGATACATACAAAAGAGGAAAGGGCGTTAAAATTACAAGAAAACCGCTAAAAAAAAGTAGTGCGGATATGAGAGCGCCCAATCCAATAAAATTTTTTATTAAACTTTCCTTTATACTCATATTTCAAGCGGTAATTGTGCTGAAGTAAACGGTATTATAGCTAAAATGCGCGCGCGCTTAATAGCATTTGTTACATCTCTCTGATGCTTGGCACAATTTCCAGTAAATCTTCTAGGCAAAATCCTTCCTCTCTCTGAAACAAATACCTGTAAAAATTTGCCATCTTTAAAATCTATTTTAACTTCCTTATCTACACAAAAACGGCATATTTTTTTTCTTAGAACAAACTGAAATTTTTTACCCTGACCATCTTTTTTGTTATCTTTCTTATTATCTCTATTATTTCTGGATTTTGGAAACATAGTTATTTCTCCTCCTTCTCTATATCTTTGCTGGTTTCATCTGTCTTTTCACCTTCTTTTATATTTTTATTGTCAATATTCAGATCATCTTCTAAATTGTCTTTACCAGCACCTTCGACTATTTTAGCTGCTGTTTTAACAGCATCGTTCTCTATTGTTGTTTCAGCATCAACTGACAAAGCCTCTCCACGAGCCTCTATTTCAGCAAGTCTGGCAGCCACATCAACCTTCTTGGACTTTACTACAGTAAGAAAACGCAATATATTTTCATCGATATTCAAAAACCGCTCGATTTCACCAGTACAATTGCCTTCTGCAGCATAGCACACTAAAAAGTAATGACCCTTGGTTTGCTTTTTTATTATATAAGCAAGGTTTTTCTTTCCCATACTTTTTGCATAAAAAAGATTGCCATTATACTTTTCAATTGTTTTTTGAATTCGAGAATTTATATTCTCAATTTCCGCATTACTTAACTGCGGCTGCCCAATATAAACCAACTCATACTCTCTCATCTTTGCCTCCTAGTGTTTGTTCAACAGAAGCTTGTTTGGGTTTTGAAACAAGATTCTGTTGATTACAAACACTTGTGCGCGCCTTTTTTGAAATATTAACGACGCCTAGTGT
>CAZLRI010000211.1:0-4900 GCA_964561745.1 uncultured Pseudobdellovibrionaceae bacterium
TTCTGTTTCTCATTATTGATGTAGCCAGAGCCAGATCATTTCTGGTGTTGATGCCTGTTAATTCATCAGGATTATCGATTTTAAATCCAACCACTTTTTCTCTGCTATTAATCATGTGTTCTATTATATCAGTTAGATAATATTCGTTTTGTTTATTGTTGGGTGTAATCTCTTTAAGAAATTTGAAGAGCGACTGGTTAAGGATGCAGTAAACACCGCTGTTTATTTCATAAATATTTGATTGTTCTTTTAAAAGGTCCTTTGCTTCAACTATTTTTGTTATTTCACCTGATTGATTGCGAATAATTCTCCCGTAACTTGCAGGATCAGACATTTCAGCTGTTAATATTCCACAGGTTGCTTTAGCTTCTTTTGTAAAATTAATAAAATCTGAAATAGTTTTTTGCGTGAGCAAAGGGGTGTCTCCACATAGAATAAGAACATATCCCTTAAATTTATCCAATAATCTCTCTGTTTGCATAACAGCATGACCTGTGCCAAGTGGGGGATCTTGCTCAACGCTTAACATCTTATTTTCTTTGATGATATTCTTAAGTTGTTCATTGTTTGGAGATATTACTACAATAACAGGAGATAATGATAGATCTCTGCATACATTTAATGGATATCTGATTATTTCCTGCCCTGCAATTCTGTGCAGGGTTTTTGGTAATGCTGTTTTCATCCTTTTGCTTTTTCCAGCAGCAAGGATTATTGAGGCAATAGTTTCCATGGTATTTTCCCAGATCTTACGGTTATTTAAATGAGAGCCTTTTAAATGTGACGTTTACTTTAGATGTATATATAAATAATACAAGCTTTTTTGACAAGCTCAATGCCTCGTGATATTAAAGTGCACATAAAAAGGGAGGAGGGGATATGGCAAACAAAAGTAAAATGATTGAAAAAAATAGCTGGTCAGTAAAATTTCCTTCATCAGTTTTTTTTAATCTGTTCGCTTTATCTATATTTTTTGCAATAGTAATGCTTTTGCATCAGGTTTTAAAGCAGCCGCAGATTAATAATGAATCAGTGGCGACTGAAACCAATGCAGCTAATATTGTTGTTAATGATGAGGAAATAAATAGCAAAGAGATCAAGCCTGAACAAAAGGTCCAAGATATAGATAAACTGGAAGCATCCCAAACTGTTCAACCAGTTGATAGCAACAACGAAGTAGCCTCTGTTAATACGGAGGTTCTTGATATTAAGAAAGAGGCTAAAGCAAGACCTGAAAAGAGAAAACATGCAAAAGCAAAAAAACTTGTAAAAAGATCGCGTGCAAGATCTGTTGTTGGTGAAAAAGAGGTGCTTGTTGAGGAGCTGGATAATGAAGCTGCTCGTTTAAAATATATGGAGCAGATTTATAGTCAGGTTCAAATAGATGAAAAAAAAGAATTTGTTAGTTCAACGAGCAGTACATATGAAAACATAGATATGCACGAATCAGATTTAAGTGCTGTAAATAATAGAAATGATTTGGATGGAGAAGGTGTAAGGCAGCAATATCTTGAAGAAAATGAGCGCTTATCAAAAGGCATAGCTTTTGAATATTCAGAATAGACTAAATAGCTTGGGACCTAAATGATGCATATGATATCTCACATTCCTTTTGAAAGGATTCTGAAAAAAGCGCTTGCCTATGGAGCTGAGTTTGCAGAGATTTATTTTGAAAACTCTATTTCAACAACAATCACAAATGATAATAAATTACTTGAAAATGTTGTCTCTGCCACAGACAAAGGCGTTGGAATAAGAGTTGTTCATAATAACCACACAACATACGGGTCTTCAAATGATCTGGATTTACTGGAAGATGTTGCTGATAGCGTTGCCATAGCAGCCCGTTCTCAAAACACAAAAATCCTTAACATTGTTTTTAACAAAAATGTATTAACTAAACACGTTGATGTTAAGTTGCATCCATCATCAGCAGGATTGGACGCAAAAATAGATGCTGTCTTATGTGCAGCTGACACAGCTTGGTCTGCTGGAAAAAGTATTGTTCAAGTAAGGGTTGTTTATAGAGATAAGATAAAAAAATTTGGAATCGCCAATTCAGAAGGTTTGCTTATTGATGAAGAACAGGTTGAAACTGTTTTATATGTTCATGTAGTAGCTTCAAATGGTAAAATTTTGCAGACCGGATATGAGCCTGTTGGTGGTGGAAAAGGTTTTGAATTACTTAAGGAGATATCTCCTAAAGACATAGCTTCTTTGGCTTCCAATCGGGCAATACAAATGCTTGATGCTTCTCCTGCTTCTCCTGGTCCTATGACAGTTGTGTTGTCAAATTCAGCAGGCGGAACCATGATACATGAAGCTGTGGGACATGGATTGGAGGCTGATTTGGCGTCTCAAGGGTTGTCAGTATATACTAATCGAACAGGAGAGATGGTCGCAAGTTCTTTAGTCACTGTTTATGATGATGCAACTATAAAGGGACGCAGGGGTTCTTTTGGATATGATGATGAGGGCACTGTAGGGCAAAAGATATGTCTAATAGAGAATGGAATATTAAAACAATATATGAGTGATAGAATAACTTCATCAAAAAATGGCGTTCAAAGTACAGGGAACGGAAGAAGAGAATCTTATGCCCATCCTCCTATTGTAAGAATGACAAATACAATTATAGCTCCTGGTCAGGATGATCCAGAAGCAATTGTTAGAGATACTAAAAAAGGTTTATTTGTAACGCGAATGGGTGGTGGGCAGGTTAACACAGTTAATGGTGATTTTACATTTGAAGTTCAGGAAGCCTATTGTATTGAAAATGGGGCAATAAAAGAACCTATCAGAGGAGCAACTTTAATAGGTAATGGTCCGAAAGTTTTGGAAACAATTGATCGTGTTGGAGCAGATCTGGGATTTTCAATAGGTACATGCGGAAAAAATGGGCAGGGAGTGCCGGTTGAAAGTGCTCAGCCAACAATAAGGATACCAAGTATTGTTGTAGGTGGAGTGTAGGTTATAGAAGAAAGGTGTTGATCCTATAAAAATTGTGTAAGGAATATTTGTTTCACTTCGTCGATTTTACTCAAATGCCGTAAAATCGCTTGCCTTCATCGCCGCAGTTAAAATGGCTTAGATGGCGGCGATTCAGAAGCCGTTCAACAAATATTCCTTACACAACTAATCTTAGACAGAAACTAAACAGCTTTGAATGTTATGGCAGCAATAAAATATGACTACAGAACATCATCATATAAGTAAACGGGTTGGAGTAATAAGTTTGTTTACTCTTTTAAGCCGTATTTTAGGACTGGTTCGTGATTCAGCGCTTGCTTATGCATTTGGTGCAACAATGGTTGCAGATGCTTTCTATGTTGCTTTCCGCATACCAAATTTACTGAGACGTCTTTTTGCTGAAGGATCTTTGACGATCTCTTTTGTTCCGGTGTTTGCCGAATATTTAAGAAAGTCCCGCAAAGATGCTTATGAAGTGGCTTCAGTGGTTTTTACATATTTATCTATGTTGCTGGTGCTCGTAGTTATATCAGGAATTTTATTTGCACCGCTTCTTGTTAAAGTTATTGCTTATGGTTTTGAAAGCACAAATTCAAAGTTTGAATTAACAGTCTTTCTTACCAGATTAATGTTCCCGTACATTTTTCTTATTAGCTTGGTTGCTTTATGTATGGGGATATTAAATTCGCTTAAGCGTTTTGCATCTCCTGCTGCTTCTCCTATATTATTAAATCTTTCAATTGTGTTTGGTGCTGTTGTTTTGACAAGATATTTTACTGAATCAACAATAGCTGTTGCAATAGGAGTTTTGGTAGGTGGAATGTTGCAGCTATTGTTGCAGGTGCCGTTTCTTATAAAAGAAGGGATGTTGCCGCGTTTAAACTTTAACTGGCGACACCCTGCGCTAAAGAGCCTTACTTTATTGATGTTGCCTTCGGTTTACGGCGCTGCTGTATATCAAATCAATGTTCTTGTTATAACTCTTTTGGCGTCATTTCTTCCAAACGGGAGTGTTTCTTATTTATGGTATGCAGACAGACTTTCGGAATTTCCTTTGGGAATATTTTCCATAGCTGTTGCTACAGCTACTCTTCCTACCTTAGCTGATCATGTGGCAAAAAAGGATATGATTTCTTTTCGCAAAACAACCAATTTTAGTTTGAGACTTGCTTTTTTGATTGATCTTCCTGCAGCTGCAGGCTTGTTTATGTTGTCAGAATTGATAGTTAATATTCTTTTTCAAAGAGGTAGATTTTCTCATGAAGCTACCATAGCTACAGCTAATGCCTTAAAGATGTTTACCTTAGGGATTCCTTTTGTTTCAGGTGTTAGAAATCTTGTCCCTGCTTTCTTTGCCCTTAAATCACCTAAAATACCGGTGTTGGTTGCTACAGTTGCTTTAATAGTAAATGCCATTATGGCGACTATATTAATGCAATATCTTTTGCATTGTGGTTTGGCGCTCTCCCTTTCAATATCAGCAATTGTTAATTTCTTATTATTGATTATCTTGTTCAGAAGAAAAGTTGGAAGAATCTATGGAAGGATTTTCTTAAAATCTATTTTAAGGACAATCTTTGCTACATCAATTATGGTTGTTTTTATCTTTGTTGCCTTAAAATATATAGACCCAGCCAGTTATAGTAATTTTTTCTATAAATTTTCAGGGCTAATATTAATGATAGGGATGTCGTGTGTTTTATATATAGCCATTATACGCACTATTAGCAAAGATGAATATAGTGCTATTAAGGCTATGATACAAAGGAAGAAAAACCTGCCTAGTGCTTGTTCAATGTAAGCTTGTTCGGGTTTTTTGAACAAGATTAGATTGACTACAAGGACTTGTGCACGCCTTTTTTGAAATACAATTAATGCCTAGTGCTTGTTCAATGTAAGCTTGTTCGGGTTTTTTGAACAAGATTAGATT
>CAZLRI010000212.1:0-4890 GCA_964561745.1 uncultured Pseudobdellovibrionaceae bacterium
TTTCGCTGTGCGGCTTACTCCGTTTTCACTGTGCAGCTTGCTCCGTTTTATGCACTGAAAAGGCACAACACGAAAGTCCCTAAAAGTATTGACATTTAATTATTTCTGAGTCATAATTTTTTTGAGCCAGTTGCAGGTGATGAATATGGGGAGTACAATTGGTGAAAAAATGCAGTTTTGCCTAATCGGAGTACCACCATATATGGCTTCTCCACGCGAAATTCCAAAGAGCCTTTTTATTCGAAGTATTGCTTGTGTAGTATTATTGGGATTAGGGACGATTGCGATGCCTCAGTTAGCTGGTATTGCCTATCAGAACCTTGGTTATGTTCATCTCGCAAAAGGTGTTTTCCTTCAGGATAGTTCGTCCCTGGAAGCCTCTGAAGGTTGGTTCCTACAAGCATTTAAAATTAGCAAAGAAAGGCATACAGCAGATATTGGATTGGCAAGAGGCTATATCGCTTTAGAGAAATATCTCGATGCAATTTCGTCCATCGAAATTAAAGGGGATGATCGAGATGCGTTTCGACATATTCTTCTCGCTCAATCTTATTCTGAAATGGGGATGAAAGCAGAATCTATCTCACAATGGGAGCAACTGCCTGCTGAAGCAGCATATTACTTTAATGCCCTTGGAAGGAGCTATGAAACGCAACAGGATTATCACCAGGCGGCTTATTATTACGAAGTTTCAACATATATTAATTCTTCTGAACCGAAATTGTCTTATGATTTAGCTTTCATATATTGGCGACGATTACCTGATCCTCAAAAAGCATCTGAAGCAATTCGAGAGGCGCTGCAATATGACACAGGTGAGTCCGCTCAAAGAGATTTCTATCAGGGCCTCCTCTGCTATTATGAGCAAGACCCAGACTGTGCACTGGACTCCTGGAAAGCGGCTATCAAATTTGAACCAGACAGATTTGTTTATTTTTCCTACGAGATGATAAACGTGACAGTATATAATTTAGAATATTTTGACAGTCAGAATCTAAAGATTCTAGCGCGAGGTCTTGAGCTTTTCCCCAACGAAAACGGATTACATTTTTGGATGGCTCGAATAAGTATTAAGCAAAGAGATTATGAACAGGCGGCTCGTTTTTATAAGAGTGGATTATCGTTACGTCCCGACTATTCACAGATGCGGTTTGAGTTAGGCCAAGTTTATTATTGGCAGGGACAATTTGGAAGTGCAGTTCACGAGTTTGAGCGGGTTGTTACTGAGGTTTCTGATGAACCCCTTTATCAATTATGGCTTGGAAAAGCCTATGAAGCCGATGGCAGCATCGCTGCAGCAATCCAATCCTATCAACAAGTTATTGAATGGGGTGGGAGCTATTCTCACGAAGCTACAAACTATCTTAATTCACTAACTAAACCTTAGGAGCCTGCTGAAAAAGCCCCTTTTTAAAAACGACTTTCTGTGTTTGTGGATGCCAGCGCAGAGAAATTTTTCGAGTAGGGGTTAATTCAAAGCACTTTTAGAGTCTTTATCACCGTTGTGAAAACGTACGAGTGAGGTCAAGAGTGGAAGGAAAACCATTGAAACTAAGCATCGATCATTTTGTTGAACACGAGGTTCGAACGAGAAAATTCATTGGTAGTGGTCAAATCGAAAGTGATAAATTGAGGTTTAGCGGGCAAAATCTGGCAAAATCACTTGATTTTTTACCACTACCAATTCATTATCTTGGCTCTTGCACGCCGGCTTGGCGAGGCGGGGCGCGCCAGGGCGTTGGAAGAATTTTCAGGGCCATCTTCCATTCGGAAGTTGCAAAACGTTCTTGCAGTGTGGGCTAGCTAAAAATGTTATCCATGTCTCGTAATTTTTATAAGTATGTAGCAGCAGTTTTTATCTGTATATTGTCTGGATACGTTATTGTAAGTTTTCCCCAATACACTTTTAATATATTACTGGGTTGCGTGGGATTAATATTTATCCAAGCTGTGTTTTTACCAGGAAAACCTGATTATCTATTGTATTTGATTTTATCCGCAGCCATGCTTACTTCAGGCATACAGCGCGGCTTTCTCATTCCTTCGATACAATTAAGGCCAAATGAGTTGGCTTTGATTGCCCTGGCCGGGATTGTATTTGTTCGAGGTCTTTTATTTACTCGCGCCTCAAACCGCCTGTCGATCGCTTTTGGACCGATAGATTTGATTTTCTTTGTTATATTTATTGGTAGGGGATTAATTCCATCGTTTGTCTATCTGGTAAGAGGCAATTCTTTTTCTATGGCTGATATAGTCACGATCTTTGGTTTTGTCCAATATTATATTTTGTACAGGGTTGTTCTAATTACTATAGCAACTAAGAACGCCTCCAAGACGGTTATTCGCGTTTTAATCTTATTAAGCGCGATCGTTGCAGTTCTGGCTTTATTTCAAGCACTTAATGTATTTGGCGTTCGCGAGTTGCTTACTACTTTAAAAATTGGCGACGGTAATATTGCTTTTGGGGCAATGCAAGATTATTATGTAGATAGAGGCAGGGCATACTCGCTATTAGGGGCTTGGAACACCCTGGGCGCATATATGGCTATGAATTTGTCAATAATTTATGTCTTTTATTTATGTATAAAAAAAGGGAAAAAGGAATCCTTTTTTCTACTAGTCGCTTTCATGCTTGATGTGATAGGCTTGCTGGCTTCCGGCTCGTTTACCGGAGTTGCGCTGTTCGTAATCGGGATTCTAATAGCTACAATTCTTGGGCAAAGGGTCACAGGCCGCGCTGCTCTCTCCCTTACTTTGGTCATATCCGTTGTTCTAGTGCTCGGGCTAGGCGTATATTTAATGCGGTCGGGTATTCAAAACAGACTCGCTCAACAGTACGGCGGCAACGACGTGAACCTACTGTTACCTTCTACCCTGCAAGTACGTATCGGTCTATGGATGTCAGTATTTATTCCTTACATAAAAAGCAGTATGGGAGAGTTGTTTCTAGGGCTGGGACCAAAAGGAATTGCATTAGAAGAAAATTATTACCTATATCTTATTACCCGATCTGGCTTATTAGGATTGTGCGCTTATCTGTTTGCAATCTTCTACTTGATAAAATTAATGTATAAATATAGTAATAAAAAATATAAAGGTTTGCTAGGCCCGTTAGCATTAATGTCTTTTATTCTTGTGGTTCAATTGTCTATTGCGTCCTTGACCGGGCTTTATTTTGATTATTCCGGCGTCGCAGAAACGCTTTGGGTTATACTTGCGCTTTGGTTTGTTAATCGTCATCTGGATATGAATAAGGAATCTGTGAATGTCGTTTGAAATTACTTATGTGATCATCACCCCCGCCCACAACGAAGAATCTTACATTCAATTTACCCTCGATTCTGTCGTTGCCCAAACCATCCAACCCGCGCAATGGATTATCGTGGATGATGGCTCGACTGACGGCACGGCGGACATCGTTCAGGGGTACGCCAACAAATACCCTTGGATTAAACTTATAAAAAATTCCCCGCATGAAACCACTCGCCAAGGGGGGCGCAAGGTGGTAAGAGCTTTTAATTGCGGCTATCAGGCTCTGGATATATCGGACTTTGAATTTGCAGTAAAATTAGATGCCGATCTTACCTTACCCTCAAATTATTTTGAAGAGGTGGGCAGAACTTTTGATGCAGATCCGGTGGTGGGAATGTGCGGCGGTTATTTATCTGAATATTCGGATGGAAAATGGAAAAAGGCGCAGGCTGCCAGCTATCATTTAAGAGGGGCGATAAAAGCATATCGAAAAAATTGCTTGTCTCAGATAAGCGGAATTCCTATTACTTTTAATTGGGATTTTATAGATGAGATGAAAGCCATGTCTTTGGGTTGGACTATTAAAATATTGCCCTTGGAGGTAAAGCACCATCGCAAAACCTCAACCCTTATTAATAGAGGACTTAATTCTTCTTTTGTTACAGGAAAACAATACTATAAAGACGGCTACGATCTATTTTTGGCGATTTGTAGATCAGCGACTTATGGGCTTCGGACAAAACCCTATTTTCTCACCGCGTTTGGGTTTCTGTTCGGTTTTTTATACAATTACTGGCAAAAGCCGCAAAAAGAAGTTGATCCGGGGTTGGAAGCCTTTATAAGGCATTTTCAGTACTCGCGCATAAAAAATATTCTATTGAGGAAATCATGATCGTCATTGTTGATTACGATATGGGTAATGTGGGGTCGATCCACAATATGCTGGAACATATCGGAGCAAATTCGATCATTTCATCGAACCCATCCGATTTGGAAACCGCCGAGAAAATCATTCTGCCAGGTGTGGGCGCTTTTGATAAAGCGATGGAGAACCTGACTAAACGCGATTTGATTCCCATCCTGAACAAACGTGTGAAAGAGGATGGAATACCCATTTTAGGCATTTGCCTTGGGATGCAACTTTTTACCCAAAAGAGTGAAGAAGGGCAAACCCCTGGACTGGGCTGGTTGGACGCTCAAACAGTGCGCTTTAAATTTGACGATCCCAGTCTCAAGGTCCCGCACATGGGCTGGAATTTTGTAACCTATAAGGACACCTTTCCGGAGGAAACGCCTCGAAAATATTATTTTGTCCATTCCTACCAAGTGGTTTGCAATGACGCAGAAGATATTTGGGCTGCCTGCCAATATGGGAGTCAAGTTACTGCTGCGGTGAAAAAAGGGAATATGTGGGGCGTGCAGTTCCATCCTGAAAAAAGCCATAAATATGGGGTCGAGTTTTTCCGCTGCTTTATCTCAGGAGATTTATAATGCTTTTACCCAGGGTGATTCCTTGCTTGCTGGTCAGGGACAGGAAGCTGGTGAAAGGGGTTGAATTCAAACATCACCAATACGTCGGCGACCCCATGAACGCCATCCATATCTATAACGAGAAGGAAGTGGACGAGATCGTTGTTC